>NZ_JBLSDF010000028.1:0-23777 GCF_052315355.1 Cuniculiplasma thermophilum | reverse complement strand
GATATCTTTTTATCAAACTCTTCCATTATTCATTGCCTCCTTTGGTTGTTCTAAGGAGGCATCCTTTTATGTTTCATGAAATTTATCCATTGTTGATGGAGTCATTTCATTTGTTCTTACACAAAATTCGGGATACTATCGAATTGATTTGGCAAATTAAACTTAATTTCCCTAATGTTGCAACAAGATGGGATATATAATAAAAATGTTAAAAGTATAAAAAAGCTTAAAACTTGAAAACAGGAATTTTAGTATCTTTCTATATATACTTTCATATAAATCCTGTTTATGTGTCCATTCCTTGAACCTAATTCTAAAGCGTTTATTTAACATTTATCTCAATATATGGATAAATATAGATATATTCATTTTTCTCTGTATAAATAGGTTATTTCCCATCCTCCTCATCTAATGAATCATTCATTTCGATGTCTTTAAATACCCCTTCTATCTCAATCTTATCTAACTTAAAGAGGGTATCCTTTTTACCGGAATTATTGGCCTGTTCTAATTCATTATTACCTTCTTCTTGCCTTCCAATGGATTTTAAAAGATACCCCCTCAGGAGATGATAGGAAGGATTTTTACTATCGTTCTCAATGGCACGTTCACATTCGCTTAGGGATTGATGGTACAAATCCATAGAATTCTTAGGGCTAATAAGAGAATAAGATGACAATGAATTAAGAAGAATCATGGCCTTTTTAAAATAGAGTCTCGAATTTGATGGATATTTAGAAATATATTCATTCAACTGCATTATTGCAGACTCAACCCCAAAATGAGAGGAATAAAAATCTATCTTTTGTATTATATGTTCGAACTTCCCTTCCTGCGAGGAATCTATGTCGATTATTTCGCTTAATTCCTTTATAATTTCTTGCTCTACCAAGTTATTTAGCTTATCAGGAATAACTTTAATTTCTGGTAAATTCCCTATAACACAGCCACTCTGCGAAAATCTATAGGACCTTTCTATTAATTTAAATGAGATTGCAATCTTTTGAAGAAATTGAAGTTTGCCTTGATGATAAAGTAAATTGCCCTTTTCCAGATCTATGGCTCGGTCAAATTCTTGAATTCCTCTGGTAAGAAAACTGTCCTCTAAGTTAAATTCTTTAATACGCTCATATTCTTTATCCCTATCCTTTAGCAATTTATCTGGATCAAATGGGAACTCAATAGCCAGAGACATATTGATGAGATCAAAGGCCTTTTTGAAATGATTATATGGATTGTCAGGTTCTTTAATAATTAATTCATCATCATTTCTAATATCTTTTTCGATCTCTTCGGGATTCAAGTAATGATGCTTCTTTTTAAGGAATGACATGGAATTATAATGTGTCTTATTATATAAAGTTATAACATTAAATCTTCAATTTATTCTTTACTGAATTACCAGTTTCATTAGCTATTTCTTTCATATTTTAACTACGCAATTCCATACTGATGATCATGATGGGACAAAGGTATAGAAGAATGCTGCCGGTAAGGGTGGAATGAAAATTACTGACATGAGAAGAGAAATCTCCAATGACATGGGAACCCAAATGGTCTTCGATACAGTGTATAGAAAAATATAGATAACACCAACACCAACAGAATCCAGGATAAAGAACCAGAAGTAAATTCCCGGAAAACCTCTTGCATCATTGATTAAAATCACAAAGTAATATAAACCATAAAATATAACAGAAAGAAAGGCTGCAGTTCCTCTCCTTAGTAGGGCTGAACCTACTTCTACGCCAATGACTGAGAAATTGAATTGCTCCACAAATACAGGAAAATAAATTATTTCCATCAAATATGTTATTTCAGTTAATGAGATATTTACTTCAACTACAAATATGGCATATGCCCAAAAAACTAGAACAGAGAGAAAAAGGATGAAACCGTAGATTGATTTAAAAGACTTCAATACACTATTTCCATTTTTAAATACTAAACCGAAAAGAAATAGTTCAATTAATGGTGTCGAAAGAATCGTATAATAGAAATACACTCCATTTTGAGGGTATTTATAAAAAAGAAAATTCACAAGTATGAGGAAGAATTGAAAAGCGATATAAATTGAGAATCTTTCTCTGTAGGAAATATCTTTCTGAAAAATGGACATCTATACCACTAATGAAAGCACAACGATCAGAAGTGTAAGTGTTAGAAAAGTATTTGACAGTGAGAATAATTTCCTGTATTTTTCAACGTTGCCTTTTTGGACATAATAAATAATGGAAGGTATCAAGATGAGCAGGCCCAATGGAACAGCAAGTATTCGGAAAATTAAGGCATTTTCAAGTATTGGATAGATTACTGGTGCGACCATAACAATCATCAATGCTACTGAGTTTATCATTATCCACTTTCTGGTAGAATCAATACCCCTTGTAGCCGGTAACATGGGTATATCAGCTTTTTTATAATCCTCCACGTATTTGATCGCCAGCGACCAGAAATGGGTTGGTGTCCATAAAAAGACCACAATCCCTATAAATATAGAAGATACGGTTGGATACCCTAACAAAACTGATCCACCTGCCAGGGCTGGAAAACTCCCTGCAATGCCCCCTATGACAATATTTAGATCTGTCCTTCTCTTTAAGAGAACTGTGTAAAGTATGGCATAACTTAGAAAACCTGCCATTATAAACAAGAATGTTGCAACATTTATATAAATTATAGATAAATATGTCGAAATTGTAAGAAATATAATCATAGTTAATATGAGAATAGACTTTTTCCCAGTTATGAAGGACCTTCTATTTGACACCCTCGACATTTTTGAATCTATATCGGTATCGTATAAATTATTGAAAATACCTGCGGCCATTGAGGCCAGGGTGCCTGAGATAACCAGAGGAAGAAGCAGGAAAATATGTGAAAATGGGTTATCAATTGTAAAAAAACCTGCAATTGCAACTAGATCTATCAAAAATGTAATTTCAAGTTTGAACGCATCATTAAGGTAGGAAAAATTTAGTTTTTTTGGCAATCAAAACACCAATTCTTTGTAGGTATTATGATTCAGTACATTTATTTTCTCATAAATTCCAGCTTTCATAGAGATTTTCAGTTCATTAAAGTGCGATATGGCGTTATTGTGAGTAACAGAATTGTGTGAGAATGAAACCGATGAATTAGCTGTGCTGTTTGAAGATGTTGCGTTAACATATATAAGTCCAACCATGGTTGTAGGATGAACTGTACACCAGTATGTGTATACCCCCGTTTTAAAAAATTCGTATTGTGCGTGTGCCTTATGACCTATAACCTGAGTTAGCTCTCCAGTTGTAACTAGTGTAAGAGTTGCACTTGATTCCTTGGGACCTGCATTTATGGTCAGAGTGTGTGGAAGACCATCCTCTTCTATCACTGTGAAATTAACCATATAATCAAGTGGTATGTATAGTGTCGGGTTAACTGGTCCGTGGTTGGTATCCCAACCGGCTGCATCTGCCCATAGTGTTATATTCACGTAACCCTTGATAGGTAAATTCGATGGATCTGTCAATCCACCAGCCGTTTGTGTTGGCGCCGAAAGTACAAATGTTAAGGACAATGCAATCAGCAATATGATGATTATACCATAAGTCGCTCCTCTTAGCTTTCTTTTTCCATCCATTTATTCACCTCCTACTGCTCCTGGTGCAGGTAATTTGTAAACTTCCTCAAGCACATTTGATGGGGACGTACTCGGGTCCTCGAGAAATGACTTTATCAAATTAGCAAGGAAGAACAACTGCCCTATACCAATTATAACACCTCCTGCAATGGCAATATCCTGATAGACCTGGAATCTAGCAAAGTAACCTGAGACGTATCTTGGCATACCCAAAAAGCCTCCAACAGTCCACCCGATAGACATTATGAATGAGCCAATAGCAGTTAGTGAAAAATGCCAATTGGCCAATCTCTGATTATATTTCCTACCACTCGTTAATGAAGGCCATATCATATATATTGAAGCAAATGCAATACCAGTAGTAATACCCATGAATATAAAGTGAAAGTGCCCAGTTACCCAGTACGTTCCGTGAACCTCTTCATTTATCACGAGCATGGATTGCATTACCCCAGTTATTCCTCCAATAATGAAGTCGAATATGCCGTTAATAACAAATAGCATTGGAACAGTGAGCCTTATCTTCTCTGCAGACCATAGTGTGGCTATGTAATTGAAAACAGTTATTGCTGAAGGTATTGTCACTGCAAATGAAGCCGTTGTGAAGAATAACCCCCATGCGAGACCAAGTCCTGAATTCAACAGATGGTGACCCCAAACGAGTTCCGATAGAGGCATTAATAATCCAAGTGCTAAAACTCCAGAGCTATAACTGAAGATTTTCTTTCCCGTGAATTTAGGAATTATTTCATAAATTAGGCCGAACTGTGGTAAAATTGCAATATATACAATTGGGTGACCCCAAACCCAGAATAATTCTGCGAATGAAATTGGAGAACTTCCTCCTACACCTGTAAAGAAAATGGGATTGAAGAAATCGTAGAACAACATCACAAGAGCTGCCATCATAAATGGAGCTGAAGCTAGAAACATGATCAGAGTGAACAGAACTCCCCAAGCAAAGAGTGGCATCTTCGTCATAGGAACATCCTGGCTCCGGTCAAATATTATCATTCTAATTACAGTTATGGATGCAATTGCAATTCCGATGAAAATCATTTCCATACCTATTACTGCCAGCCAGTTCATGGAACCAGCTCCGTATGGATTTAGCTGCAAGGCTAGGGGTGGATAATAGTACCACCTTGTTGATGTTCTGGAAAGAAGTATGAAAACACCACCTAAGAGATATATCCAGTACGCCCATGAAGATACGTTACCGTATTTATCGTTCTTAATTTTCAGGAATGTGGGCAAAAGATAATATGCGAGACCAAAGGCGCTTCCAACCGCCCACATATATATCATTAAAATGGAGTGCTCCGTGGTGAGTATATCATAAAGCACTTCCCTGTGCGCAAATAGTGTAGGGGTGGGTTCAATCAAACTGACCCTCATAATCACCCCAAAGGTTCCTGCTATGAAGAAGAAGACCAGACTGGTCATTAGATATCTGAGACCTATACTCTTCGAGTCGGTTAAGATAAAGGCACTGGATGATAAAGCACCATTACTTCTTCTCTTCTCCCTGAAGTAGGAACTTGAATCGTAATAATTGCTTTCGTCTGAGACATTATCCATCTCCGTTTTTACTGTCAGGTATTTGTAATACATAAAGAATAAAATCACAAATACAAAAGACAGAATTATTGAAACTTCAAGCAATAACATTGTTGCAGACATCAGGCCACCACCGTTAAGTATCCCCTCATCTCATAATGCAAATAACCACAATATTCAACACACTCGATTATAAATGTGCCTGTATGTATTGGCGTAAAGGTTACTGTGTTATTTTGCCCGGGAACAGCATATACCTGCACATCAAATTGAGGTATATACAGGTCATGGATGACTGCGAATTGATGTGATCCTTTTATTGATGTCACCACAAAAGTGTATGTGTGATTTACAACCAATGTCACACCATCAGTAGTGGTATGCTTTCCGGTCTGGTTGTAGGTAGTGAACAACCATGCCCACTGAACACCCTGAACATAAACTACAGTTGTGTTGCTTGGAATCGGGTTGCTGGCTGACTCCTTGGTCGCGATTGTGAAATTAGGGGATTCTGTTGTGTATATGTTAATACCCGCCGCGACAACCAATACGACAAGCACGCCGATTATCCACAAAGCCTCAATTTTTGCCTTAGAATTCATCTGAAATCCTCCCACTCATGACTTCTATCACCTTTTTTAAACACAGGGTAAAATAGTAAAAGTATTGTGAACATACCACTGGCTATTCCTGCAGCATAAACAGGAGAACCGTAAGTAGCTTCGAGTTGTCCCTGTGTAGTAGCTTCATAAGCCCTCAGGAAAATTGTGAGCAAAATATCACTCACAATACCCGCAACAACGGATATTGCAAAGAACGTCGCTATCACCATAGCATTATGGTTCATAGCTGGTAATATTGAAATTTTATTAATAGTTTTTTGGTAGTAATTCAATTTATAATGTGTTTTCCAAATTATTTGGAAAATTAATTGAAAATCATTATATGTGAATTTTCTTAATTATTGATTCACATAACCCTATCTGATAAATTATAAAAAATATAAAATTTCTTTAGAACTCTTCCAATATTTTTATCTTCAGAAGGTTTTCTATTTTTCTGGCTGTCTTAATATCTGGCTTTATTCCTCCCCTTTCGATAGCAGATATTACAGTCCTCTTTTCCCGCAATTTATCGGCCATTTCATCTTGACTCATTCCAGTCTTTTCTCTTGCAAGCCTAATAATTTCGGCATAATCTGGTACTATTTCCAGTGATTCAATATCCTTGTCTATACCCTTTTTTCGATTTACCTTTCTGTTAATAATTACGGGCTTCACCTGTACATTTGTGCTCATTTGGTTCTTTGGTAGAGGATCTTCGTATACTCTTAAACTTTCAACAGGTGTACCAAATCTTTCACATTTCTGGCACACTGAGAGTATAGCTCCATCAACCTTTATCTTCCTTAATTTATCCACCTTTGAGCCACACATTTCGCATTCCATAATTCCATCACCTTACTTAATTGAAAACAGACATATCTAACCTTTTCTTTTAAATGAAAAATTGAATTTAGAAAAAACCTCTCCCAAAAGCGACCAAAAGAACCAGAGAAAGCCCAAATAATAGGGCATAAGAAGTAAAATCCCATGAAAGAACTTTATAACCATCCAAGGGCGGTATTGGAAGCAGATTGAAAAATGCAAGGAAAAAATTTATTGCCCCAGATATTGATGTTACAAAATTAATTATACCGCCAGTGAAGAAACTTAAGGTTATAAGAATAAGACCGACAATAATATTGCTTACGGGACCTGCGGCTGAAATTTTCCCATATATGTTTTTATCATAAACGTTATAAACCTCAGTTGCTCCTGGAAGTGCAAGGATGAAACCAAAAATAGAAGTTAACAAAGCAATCATTATCCCAAGTGGCCACATCCTGAATCTTGCATTATAACCGTATCTTATGGCCATTTCCCTATGGGCAAATTCGTGAAGAGCAAATCCTGAGATCCCAGCAGTCATCCCAGTGGGAAGGAATATTTCCAAAAATTCCAGTTCGGAAACACTTTGAAATCTCGAAAAAGCTATGGAGAAAGCAAGACCTATTCCTAAACTGGCTACCAAGAAATCCTCGGCTTCACTTCGTCTTCTAGAATTTCCAAAATTAAGTATCTGTTCCATTAGTTATTCACTCTGTCTATGTTACTTAGAAAAGCACTCAGTTCCATGGCCTTTCTTATTCCTATATTAAATCTTAAACTATAAGTTATTGGATTCATAGGAATATTTTCCCTTATACAGATGTTTGCCATATTCAGCAATTGTGAATTTTTCTCAACATATAGAGGATGATTCTGACTTCGTTCGGCCTGAATATAATCGTATATTGCCTTTGCCCTCTTAAGATCCTTAAAGGACGTTATGTAGAATATGTCTGCTAATGAGATGTTTTCTATTCTTTCAATCTTGAGCTTCTTATACATTAGCAATATGGTATTTTTGGATTCCTCTTCAAGATATTCCTGATTAAATAATTTTAGGTTTGTTCTTGAATTGATAAACTCGAAAACATCTTCTACATTTGAAACAGGAACTCCGCCGATAGCCACTGCTTCCCTTTTATCTAATAATCTTCCTTTCTTGAAGCAAGCCTTAAGATATTCACCTGCGTAATAGATTATCTCACTAAAATCCCAATTTTTCTTCAAGAGACTCCATAGCTCATCAAATGTTTCCTTATTTTTAAACTGCCCCTGAAACTTAGATAAAATTTTCTCTGCTGAATCGAAATATTCCTCCTTTATCAGGGCTTTTATTACAGGAATGCAGGAATCTGAGTCGAGAAGACTTGGAAATTCGTGATAGAATTTAACCACTTCAGAATTGTAACCATACTTGACGAGATTTTGAGAAATTGTTAGAAATATCTTCTTCTTTCTTTCTGTTAATTCTCGTGATTTAAGATATTTCACTGCATATTCGATCGCCTCCTCGAATTTGCCATACTCACAAAGAAGGTCAATAATATATGCAAGGGCTTCCCCTGTTTGTTCTTTTTCTTTTATGGATCGTCTTAGCACTCCCAGAGCTTCGTCTATACTTTTTTCCTCTAATAGCAATCCTGCAATCCTTATGGATAATTTTTCTAAGGGATACTGAAAAAACTTCTCCATGAGGGCTTTTCTAATATACCGATTATTCCAGTAGTCATCCAGTACAATTTCATACCCCTTGATGTCTGATTCTCTTCTAAGATCCAATTTTTTAATGATTTTTAATAATTCCTCTGGTTTATTAGACTCCGAGTAAACTTTGGCCTCATAGGGTGTTGGAATTTTCAGGCTCTTCGTATATTTTAGGGCTTCATCGAATCTCTTCTCCTTTATCAAGGCGTCGATTATTCCCTTACACCGTTCAATATCAGATCCAGATGCCAGAGCCTTTTCATAATAATAAATGGAGGATGAGAAATCTGACACCGAAAGGAAGAAGTCGCCAAATATGGCATAATTTTCACAGGGCAAAGGCTCATCATGTACCTTTGAGACTAGATCTACCATTTCGCCGGTTTTATTCATAGATTTCAGCCTTATTGCATATTTTTTGACATCCTCACTATTTCTTGACGGATTCTCAAAAATCTTCCTATCGAATTCCAATGACTCCTCTTGTTTTCCATTGAACTCAGATAAATCCCTCAGCAACCTCAAGCTGGAAATTGACTTTACCGGGCTATATTCGATCATATCAATTATGTTGCTTCTTACTGTATCCTTAGAATTAATGATTCGATCACTTATCTGATCAAAATCAATTAATCCTATTCCACCATTCTTGCTAACATCTTCAAGAATTTTTACTATATCTTCCATTTCCATAGTGGACTGAAACAATTTGAGATATTGAGCCATAATTAGGTTTGAATTGAATATATTCCTTGCCATCTCTATATACTTCTTGGATTCCCTCCTATTGCTTTCGAGATCCGAGATAATGCTCTTAAAATAATAAATGAATGGATCGTCGCTTCCTTCGTATTTTGAAATAATTGCATTAGCCTTTGCTAAATTATGATTAAAAATATTTAACATGACTGCAGGATATAGAAATTCAGGCAGATCCTCATCCAAGTCACCGGTTAAAATTTTTTGAGTTTTCTTCTCCTTATCAGAGGTTGCATTATATTTTATGGGTGAATTAGTCATGTAAATTAAAGACAAAACACCCACAATGTCACTATCCAATAGATTTCGAATAGCGTTGAAGTCCTGCATTTCCAAGGTATTATTGAAAAGAATTCCCTTTATTATCTTATACAAGGATTTTGCATTTTGATCTCCAGAACTCAATTCCAATGACAATGAGTTGAAAGATTTCTCATTCCTACATGCTTTTAGAAAGGATGAGAATGTTTCGTATCCCATATTTTCAATTCCCAATACTTTCAACTCCCTTGCTCCCAACTCGACCTGACTGGTTTTTAGGAATGAAATGATGTGAACATTCGCGATATCTCTGTCTTTTTTTAGACTTGGATTCGTATCTAACAGACTTATTATTTCACTATAATATCCAGAGTCTAATGCCCTTCTAATGAAATCCTTTACAAATTTAACATCGTGAGGATTTGCTTCTATGTATTTCTTTCCGGTCCTTATGAAATCTCCACTCTTATCATCATCTCTTCTGAGAAGTGCCCTTATCTTAAGAATCTCCGGGTCGGAAATATTATCCAGTGATATCTTCTGGGCAATTTTCTCTGCCTTTTCTCTATTTCCTGAAAGAAGAAGAAATTTTATTTCCCATATTCTAATTGGAAGATTATCCCTTGTTTTTTCGTCTAAGCTTTCGATGACCTGCAATGGAAGGGCATATGCATTTATATTATATGCAGAATTGAAAAACACCTCAAGATTTGGTTGATCCTTTTCTATAATATCCAAATGATCTCCAAAAATTTTTATGACCTCTTCATCTTTCCCAATTTTGCTAAAAGATTTCATCCGTAATTCTATGGCAATCTGATTTCGCCCTTCGACTGAAAGAATGCGTGAGGAAATGTTCAATACATGATCATACAGACCGGCTTCATAGTAAAACGGCAAAAGTCTTGAAAGAATGCCTTCGTCTTTTATTTTTTCCAGATCCAGCGAAAGGAGATGAATTTTAAGGACTGAGATTTTCTGATTTCTTAGAAGGGCTTCCATATACATGATTGTAGATTCTAGATCATCCGGATTTAGACTGGAAAGAACTGCCATGAAGTCCTCTATATACATATCTTTTCCCTTTTTGCGTAAGTTTTCCAGAATGATTTTTGTTAATACAGGCGTAGGTCTTTCTGAATATTTCTGATAAATCAAGTCCCGATAAATTCCATTCCTGGAAAGAAAGAGAGTTGCAAAATCCCATAAGTCAGTAAGTTTAGCCATAAGTTCTATCTGATCTATTATTTTAGGAATTTCTGATATTATACCCTCACTCCTCAGGAAATTTTTAATTTCTTCTAGATTCTTTGAGTTTACAAGGGAGGCAGTGTAAAATAATTGAAAGTTTGGGTTATCTGGATTTAAATTATACAAACTTCCCCATATTTCCAGGTCTCCTTGGTTACTTAATTTCCAGAGATCCTTTGCTAAAGCCTCTATCTTACCGCTAAATTCAGAATCATTTCTGAATAAGGACTTCCCCTCTATATTGTCCAAAATTTCAAGAATTGTATTTAATATTTCAGTCTTCCTGCCTATATCCCTATTCAGAAAATATTCTTCTATCAAGTGTTCTACTTTCCCTTTCATTTCTTTGGAGTTTGAGGCAGGCATAATAATATGATTGAGAAATCAATATATAAGTTTGCGATTCCGATATTTATATTTCATTTGATGTATTTTTTCCTAAGTTCTCCGTAAGCCTTAGCATTCTGAACTGCCATTTCCCTATAAATTGAAGAATTTTTTATAATTCGACCCGGAACTCCCACAACAAGACTGTTTTCGGGTATCTTCTGATTTTCCAGAATAAGAGTTCCAGCACCTATTACTGTTCCTGATCCAATTATTGCACCGTTCATTATAATCGAACCCATACCTATAAGGCATTTATCCTCAATAGTGCAACCGTGGATAACTGCATTGTGCCCGATGGAGACTTCATTTCCAATAATTATTGGAAATCCGGGATCCACATGTAAAGTGCTATTATCTTGAATATTGCTGTCATCTCCTATCACAATTCTGTCTAGATCTGCCCTAATAGAAACAAAGTCGAATATACTTGTTCTATCGCCTATTTCTACCTCTCCTCTAATTGAACTCCTATCCGAAATGAATGAATCTTTTCCTATCTTTATTTTGTCATTTCCCATTTAAAATCACATAATTGAGTACTGTAAAAATAATAAGTTTTCCTCATTGATGGTGTAAGATTAATAAACCTGACATCAATTAGGTTTAAAACGTGATTCTACATGGCGCGAATGCATACAAGGAAGAGAGGAAAATCAGGATCAAGGAATTCATATTACGGAGTAGGGCATGATTGGGTCCAACAGACTCCGAAGGAGATTGAAGATTTAGTTATTCAGTTAAGAAAAGAAGGGCTTACTGCTTCTCAAATAGGCATAAGATTAAGAGATTCTTACGGAATACCAAAACTCAGATATATAAACCATAAAAAAATTGGAGACGTATTATCTGAAAACAATATGAGTCCCGATGTTCCAGAAGACCTAATGGCTCTTATTACAAAGTACAAAAGGGTTTCAAAGCATATGGAATTAAACAAAAACGATTTGAATAACGGAAGAAAGAGAAATCTTCTTATGTCCAAGATGCTGAGACTTGTAAGATACTATAAGGAAAACGGGTATCTTTCAAAGGAATGGGAATTAAATAAAGTATTATGAAGTCGCATCTTGAGGGAATCCTCAACTCAGATTTTATAAATATACTAAATAAGGGTGCCAATTTTTTCAAATCCTTCGATTATTTTCGCATATTGGCTCATTACGATGGGGATGGGACCAGTTCTGCAATTATTTTAACAAATTTGATGAAGAGATATAATAAAAAATTTCATCTTGGGTTTATTAAGGAATTATCACAGGATGGTTTCTCTAAAAGATATTTAGAAGAAAGCTCATTACCGACAATATTTGTAGATTGTGGTTCAGATCAACTAAGATTTCTTCCAGAAGAGACTAAAAATGTGCTGGTGCTTGATCATCACTTTTATTCAGTGTCACCAGATTGGGCAATTAACATAAATGCAAGAGATTATGGGATTGACGGAACCAGAGAGGCATGTGGCGCCACCATGGCCTTTATTTTCTCAGTCTTCATAGATGAAAGCAATGCAAATCTTTTGCCATTCATGATATCAGGCTGCATATCTGACAAGCAGGATATGGGAGGATTCAGAGGAGTCAACAAGACTCTGATTGAAGTTTATGGAAAAGGTATAGAAAAGAAGAGAGGACTTAATCTTCACGGGGAAAATATTACTGATTCGATCGTGTTTTCACTTGACCCCTTTTTTAAAGATCTGTCTGGATCGAATAACGCAGTGGGCAATCTTCTTAACGAATTGAGAATAGATGGTAAAAAAAAGGTCGAAGAACTAACGGGCGAAGAACAACGGAAACTTGGCCTTTATCTGGCATATAAGCTGGCTGCACAAGGTTGCCAAAGCGAAGCTATGTCCTATCTAGAAAATGAAGAATATTTTTTTGAGAACGGATTCAGTTCCAACGAATTGTCCATTTTGATAGATGCAAACGGAAAGAATGGAGAAAATGCAATTCCAGTGGAATACTTTTTGGGTAATACATCACTTAAAAATTCCCTAATCGAAAATAAGAAGATTTACCAGACGAGATTGATCGACTATGTGATGCGCTCTTATAAATCTCTTGAAACCGAGAAGAATTTACAATTTTTTTATGCTCCTGGATCGGAAATGGCTGGAGCCATATCAGGTATACTGATGTTATACCTGGCAGATCAGACGAGACCCATAATAGGTTTCAATGCAGGAGATAATTTTACATTAATTTCTTCAAGAGGAACAAGAAAAATGGTAGAGAAAGGACTTAACCTGTCTGTCGTCATGAAGGAATGTACAGCTAAAGTGGGTGGCAGTGGTGGCGGCCATGATATTGCTGCTGGTGGTAGTATACCTAGGGGGACCGAGAGACAGTTTATAGAATTAGCTGATGAAATGATAGGAAAGCAGTTAGAAAATATAGAAAAATATTAAAGGCATTAAGTGTTGATATTTTGAATGGGGAAGATTGGGATTTATTCTAGGAATCCAAGATTCTACTATAAAGTTCTGAAAATATTAAGAGAAAGGGAAATACCCTTTTCATCCATTGAAGATATCAAAAATATTGGTGATGAAATAACGGTTATAATTAGTCACAAGGAGGATGAATATTTCAGCACAAGGCAGGTTTTCGATGATGATGCACTCTCTGCGGTTAGAAAATCTATTCCAAGATTAATGGGAAAAAATCTGTTTGAGAAAATAATTATAGGAATTGATCCTGGTCCGAAACCGGGTATAGCAGCCATAGGAGATGGTGTAGTTATCGAGGCCTTTGAATTGCCTGAAATATGCAAGATTGAGGCAACAGTTACGAAAATTGTTTCCGATTATGAGTCAAACCAAACTATTATTAGAATAGGAGATGGGGATAAACCAAATATGGAAAGGATACTCTTAAAGCTCAGAGGCCAGATAATCCCTATGGAAGTTGTGGATGAGAAGGGCACAAGTATGCCTCATAAAACACACAACAACGCACTTTCAGCAGCAAGGATAGCCAATATAGAAGAATTTAAAAGAAATGGTCCGATAATAAGAAATACAAAAAAGAAAAATAGTATTGATATGGAATTTAGAACAATTAAAAATTTGGTGTGATCACTGTTTCTTTTTTTGTCTTCTGTTTTTCCATTTAGGCAGTCCCGGAGTCAATTTTCTCTTACCTGAAGCCAAGAATAGAATAACCATAATTACCGCGGCTAAGGCTACAAAATAGTATATCCAGTCGTAGTTGGGAGGGTTTCCTACATAAAATGAACTTTTATAGTTCACATTAACGTCGTGAAATATTGATGCGTTAACTATTCCTACCACCACTGAGTGTTCTCCTGACCCAAGTAGATAATCAGGTATTTTAACGCTAACCAATTCACTTTGACCCGGTAAGATTTTAGATACAACTGTAGTTTTGTTTAAGCTTCCGATTTGGAAATATACTGTAATATTGTAATAAGGAGCCCCACTCCCGTCAGTTATAACCGCATAAAATGTTACAGCCTTGTATACCTCTATTGAGTAAGTAAGTGTCTTTTCAACAGGAGTACTGCCGAATGTTGCCCTTACTATTATCATTACGCTTATGGATTGATTATCTGTATTCGGTGCCGTTACGTTGAATTCGAAGAAACCATTTTTTGAAGTTTTGTAATCTGGTACGGTAGGACTTAAGCCTATATCATAGTCTGCACCTACTATGAGGGTGGCACTATAATTGCTATATCCCCTCGTTGCGTTAACGAATATTTGAAAACGCTGACTCTCCAAAACCTTTGGGACGACTGATGTAGGACCATGACCTACATTAAAAGTAGTGGTGGCTCCAAAGGAACCGTTCGATGCATGTGACTGAGACGTAACTACCATTGGAACTGAAAATAAGAGAACAAATATTGAAACCAACGTTATGACTTTAATGTGATTCATTTTACTTTCCTCCCTTTGATTGCTATTGCTACAAAACCGACTAAGACCACAATGACTAAAAATATTATTCCATATTCCAACGTACTTATAGGATTACCCGTGTAATTATCAATTATTCCCGGACCATGAACATAATTGTACAGATTTGAAATATCGGGATATTGTACATAGACCGTTGCTAACCTAGAAGTGTTAGTTTGCCTGAGTTCATAGGATATGTCAAACTTTGTGAACTGAGAAGAGCTGAAGTCCTTTTGGGGAATCACGTTTAGATAAACAGTGTATGACTGGTTGAATGAGAGATTTATTTCTCTAATTTGCTTACCATTGCTTCCGATGAATGTCACATTCACGTGCAGCAATGAGAGATTTACGTAAGTACCGTTTATATTTACATTATTAGGAGTACTGAAATTGACCGTTTCATTTACATTTCCTGTGTTTTTGAATATTAAGCTTATTGAGCCATTACCGTTATTGAACCCTAACATTGTATTCTTAATTGCAAGGTTTACGCCGTAGAAATCTGTAACGTTTACTTTCAAGTTATCAATTGATGAATAGCCATTGTAGCTCAATTTAATTGGAATGTTGTTAATTCCTCCTGGAACAAGATTCTTGGCTGACAAGTTTGCTGAAATATTTATACTCTGATCTATTTCAAAGTTACTGATTTTTGTTTTGTTAAAATTAATCCTCCAGCTGGATGAACCAGATGAAATAGTAAGGTTGATTGGAGTGTTAAGCATATTTTTCAAGGTGAAATTGACATTTACATATCCATTGGTCTCATTATATTTCGGTATAATTGATTGGGTTAGATTTACACTGCCGATTAACTCCTTAGCCAATATTATCTGAACATAGGAAGTTTGATTGACATATTCCGTAATACTACCGGTAAATTTCTGATAAAAGGAAAAGTTTCCAACTTTAAAAGATGTGGATGTGTATGATTGGAAAGTGTAGTTGCCCAAAGGCAAAAGCAATGCCTTTCCGTTCGAAATCACAGTAATTGATTCTGAAGAACTAGTCACGTTGACACTGCTCATTATAAGTTTCTTGCCAATAGATGTGTATACATATGTTTGATAGGCATTTTTCAGTCCAATTGAGATGTTTGATGAAGACTGGAAATATCCAACCGATAATGTACTCAGACTGGCTAATTTCATGTTCTTATTATAAGAATACACGGTGAAGTTTCCATTTGATAGATACAGATGGAATTGCCCCTCATCGTTTGTATTAGCAGTTGCAATTAAAGTTCCATTTTCAAAAACCGAGACGTTTGCAGCAGGTACGGCCACACTATCATAGGTTACCAAACCATTAACGGTCGTTTGAATCTTTTCTGAATTTACAGAAAGAAGGAGAGTTGTATTTCTATTAAGGTAAATCGTGTCAGCTGAGGTGGATAAATAATATTCACCGGTAGAATTTGAAATTCTATTCTCATATGATATAGTGTAACTCCCTTCGGGTAGAATTAAGTTTGAGGTATTCAGGATGAATTTACCTATTTGGTTTGATATGTATATGTCCCCACCGGATATATTGGATGTGTATGTAATATTTATATCATAGGCCTTTGTGTATACTGGAAATACAGTGATATTAGCTGTTAGATGTATCATTGAAATATTAGCGTTTCCAACTGAGTTTACAGTGTATAGCTCATAGTAGCCTGGGCTAACAAATGAGGAATTTGATATGGGCATTGTAAAATCTGATGTTTGGTTAAATAAGTAGTATTTGACACTATTAATGACTGACAAATGAATTTTACTGACGAAGCTTATGTTAAGGGTTTTTTGAGTTGATGTAAATGTCAATAGAGAGAGGTTAGCCAAGACTATTTGATTACCTGAATCGATTTTAACGTAATAAGTACCTACTGGAATGGTAAAGGAAGTTGTGCCATTAACCACATTTTCCTTAAAACTGGTCGATGAAGTTAAATTTAATATACCATCGAGCGGAGCGCCTCCGTTAATTGATTCAAAATTAATAGTAACCTTTGAATAAACAACGTTTAATGGAATCTGTGAATTTTTCCCGACAGAGGTCAGATTAGTGGAAAATCCATCTGAATAAGCCTTAGCCATAAGGTCCGATGTATCTGTTCCCAATATAAATGTGGCATACCCGCTGGAGGATATTTTGGAAACTGCCAAAGGCTTGCTATACTGGAAAAGAAAAACTGCTCCGTTAGATGCCGCAGAACTTGAAGAAAATATTCCGGCAATAGCAGGGTTATAAACACCAACAGAAACAGCCGAACCTTTTTCTAGATCCATAACTAATGTAGAATTTTGTGCTACATTATAGACTTCGGATGCAAAGTAATTAACCCCAACCTTAACTCCTTGGATGTAGAACCCATATGATAGGTTTGATGGTAAATTGTATGAAATCGGCCCAGCTCCCGAAAATGAATTATAAATTTCAGTTCCGTTGTTAAATACAACACTTGTGCCAGTAAAAGCGGTTAAGTTTATGCCGTAAGGAATTACTTTAACATTTCTAGATAAGTGGGCTGCCAATGAGAAGGATGAACTTTCATAAACATTTATTGAACTGAAAACCGTCTGATTTTTATAGGTGTCGTAAACAACGTAATATCCTGAACCTAAAATGCCCGAATAAGATTTACCGTTCCAGCTTAGTGAGACGGGACTTGATAATTCTCCGTTTTTATATACATCAAGACTTTTGGCTTCAAAGTTATTTACGGTTATATTTACCATCGCTCCCGGAACAAGTGATAAATTGACTGTTGTGTTCTCACCTAACTTCTGGAAAGATACCTTAGAGGAAGAACTGATACTATTTCCATACTTTGCATATAAAGTGTAATTGCCAGAATTTGTGTATATGTAAGTCATTCCACTGTTATTTGTGTAATATGTTTCATTTCCCACTATTATTTTCGCATTACCTATTGGAATTCCATTCATTGTAACCTTCGTTTGAATTAAATCAAGAGGTATCTTAATGTCGTAGATTATGGGTGAACCGGGAGTTAAAACATTATCCTGAATATCCTTATACACTATTCCGTTTGACGTAACTACATTGACGGAGTAATTACCAGGACCTATATTGGACGCATTATACTCTCCATTAGTAAACGTAAAGTTATAGACTTGTCCATTAGAGATTCTAGTTAATTGAACCGTTCCATTAAGTAATTTTGTTGAATTATATGAATGAGAACCAACACCAAGTTGCCTCTCTATGGTGACGAAGCCAGATGATGTTACGTTGGAAATAACATAATTCTTGACTATGTAATACTGTGGGAGGCCAGTAGTTTGATTTAAACCAATTGCCTTCCTTTCAGCCTGAGCCCTTGAGATTATGACTGGAAGAGCCTTGAGTATATTGGCACCGTACAGAGTTCTTTGGTTCAGAGTTCCGTCTGAGAAAACAAGAGTGTCGTTACCCGGCAACCCAGTTAAATTGTAATATCCATATTTGTTTGTCAGTACAGTCTGGTGCGGAATCCCATACTGATCTAAAATAGTCACTCTAATTCCAGATATTGGTACACCAGTTGGAGACTTTATTTGACCTGTAATTATGGCCCCTGGGAAGTACCGGAGAATTGGATCCGAACCCTGTATAATTGAGGCCGCAGAAGGGAAAATAACTGAAGTGCCCTTATTTTGCCTTTCCAATGAATAGGCCTGTTGCAACGGTATTATCTTAAATGCACTTTGATGAGCAGAAGCGTTTTGATATGGGTTGTATGGTATACCTTCATAGCATACCTCAAAATTACTCATATTCCATGCTGGTTCAATCTCATATTGATTTGTACCGAAAGTTAATCCGGGTACCCCTGAAGTTTGACCAACTGCCGTTGGGGGAAGACCTACAAGGGCTCTATATATAGTAGTGTTATAAAAAGCAGGGGTATAAGTAATTTCGTAATTTGTAGGAACAACATTTGTTGGAGTCTGATTGAGTGGAAATGTTCCATTCGGAGTAACAGCATATATTTGATAGTACTCATATGGAACTACCCCACCTCCCTCAGTCGTGTAAGAAGGGGTATCTGTCAAATATGCAGGAGCATAGAATATTCCAGTATCAAGGCCGGACAATGGGAAAAGATTATGGTCTGTCTGTATGTATTGAATCGACCATCCAGTGGCTTTTTGTACGGCTTGGTATAGATTAACCAGCTGTGACAAGGATAGTTTTGAAGTCAACTGACCCTTTACCAGAGCATAATACGCATTAGTGTTTGAGATATTCTTTATGAAAACACCATATACAGATGAATTATCGATTATCCATGGGACGAATTCGTGTGGATTATCATAAATCTGTTCAATAAGACTCATTTCATTGTTGCTCAAATATTGGGACATTGCACTTTTTAATGCGGGTGAATAATGGCCAGAGTTATCTATAAAGGATGCTTGAATTAGCCTTGAAGTCATAAGGGCTATAATTTGGGATTCATTGGTTGATAGTAAAATCTGTCCAGCTATCTGATACGCCTGCTGGAAATCATCCGCAACCGTTGGATGTTGTCCTTGATAAAGTTCCTGAAATCCATAATCCCACCAATCTACATAGGCTGGCCTTTCTGATATAGGCAAATTAGATTGCTGAGTGGAAAACCATGCAAAGGATTGGGACAACGGGCTAGATGAATTTGTTATAAAACTACCTACCGTTCCGAAATATGCTGATTGATTTTCCTGGAATGTAGATGGCTTTGCAAATGACGGAAGAGCATTGTATATTTCCTTATTGACCTGAACAGCTGAATTTGCTGGAACTGCAGTGGAGACAACACCCAAACCAGAAGGAATCAATAGGGCGAAAACCAGCAATATTACGAATAGAGTTTGGAGCCACTTTATGTTGCCCTTAAGACCACCAACCCTCCTGAATGATTTTTTCTGAATCGAAGAGCTACCTATATTATCAACCTTAAGTATTGATGCAAAGTAGTAGATTAAAGCTCCTCCCATTATTGCATAACTTGGCGCAGCAGTTACATTGAATCTTGCAGCTGAAAAACTCATATAAATTGAAACGCCACTAAAAATTATGAGTAAAAGGAGAGAATCTGTTCTTTCACGCACAAATCTATATATTATGTAAGCAAAACCACCTATACCAAATATAAATTGTGCAACCCCAAAACCGGCGATGTATTGCCCCAAAGCTGGAGCCTGAGCTTCTGCTATTGTGCTATACACCCTGTTCTTTATGAAGTATCCTTCACCAGATATAATCTCATCAAAGATGTGAGGGGTTAAGAAATATGCAGCCAGTAAAACAGCTGATACTGACACGATTAAAGCAGGAACCGAAATAATCCAAGGTTTCCTACCAAATATTGCAATCAATAGACTTATAAGAATCATTACAACGCCAATCATTAAAGGCGGAATATACCATAAAGAGGGAGTATTATCTGCAGCATAATAATAATAGTATGCCATTGCGAAAGATAGTACAACAAAGATGGCGCTTAGATAAAGAATATAACCGTTATTTCTACCCAGAAATAGATTAACCAGCAGCTGTATTACTACATATATTGCAACAATTGCCAGAATGTATGCATATCCCTGCCAAGAAAGGGCCAACGCACCAAATGAGGCGGCAGCCAGAAGTGCATAAATGGTTCCTTTTTTGTTTTCAATTATGTATTCTAGTGTGTCCGGCAAATAACTCTTATAATTGCTTAAACTTCCCTTTATTATTCTTTCCTTTGAAAGATATTTTACAGACCTCTCAATAAAGTAAATAGTAAAAAACGCAAAGATAAGCTCTGGTGTATGCATCCTCCCGTCAGACAGTATACCAGAGGTGAGGTTACTTGGCATCAAGGTATATAGAATTGCCGCTATCATTCCTGCCTTTTTTCCAAGGATGCTCTTACCCAAAAGATAAACGGGCACAATCAGAAGAGCCCCAAAAACAGCATCGAATTCCATGAAAGAATAGTAAGCTGCCTTAGATGCACTTCCAAATATTGGCGCTGTGATTGTAGACACAAAAGCTATCATCCAATGGAAGAATGGATTTCTAGGATTGCGTGAACCTATTGGATAGTTTAAGTTGTATGTGTAAAGGAGTGACTGATGATGACTAAGTATGTACTGTATAAATATATAGTTAAAGTATGGGTCACTACCTCCTGAAAAGTTCGCTAGACCATCCAAAAATGCTTGCCCCCACATAAAGAAGTTCCCTAGGAACATATACAGCGAGAAAAGCATCAACATGCCTACGAACTCCCAGTTTTTACCGAACCATTTTTCCAACTTGTTAATAGCTTTAATTTCTTGGAGTTCCATTGTTTAATACCGAAAACGCTAATACAATTTACATATAAGAATGTTTAACTAATTTTGCTCCTTTGTCCTTAATTGTTTGAAGGTTGAAACCCAAGAGGTCTCGCTTCTTGTCTTCGCGATTTATGTTCAAATTTTTCTTCATATTACCTATCCCTTTATCCAAAATTTTGACTATTGTAATATGGAAAGATCTTATAATATTTGATCAATCTTTAATCACCTTATAGCCTAAGGTTTATGTCTGCTTTTATATTGATTAAAAAGAGTATATTGCTAAATCCTTTTTTAATTTAGTGACATCAATTAAAGACAATTTATCTGGATAAAGAAATTTTAATTTTTCACCGCTGCGATAGTTCCATATCTGATATGGAACAAACCCAAAAAGAAGAATTCAACATGACGTTTTATTGGATTCAAGGAACTGCCGCTACTTTCTTATTTTTCTAATGGGAAAATATCTCTTAAATGATAAAAATTGTAAATACCTAAACTCCCTCTAATTTAACCCATAGGTATCATGTCTTTGAACAGTTCAGCAATCCTTTCAACCTTTTTCGGAACTGCAGCAAAGTATTCTGTACCGTTCTTTTCAACAATCCTCTCCATCTTTGAAAGTTCAAATATGATCTCGTTAACGGACATCTTTCCCAGCAGATCATGTTCCTTCAATACCTTCAGTATACGGAATCTTATCCTAAGTGCAAGAAAGACAATGAAGAAGAATCCCTTCACCTTCTCATTGTTCCTTAGATATGACTTGTCTGATTCAAGATCACCCTTCATTGTATCGAACACCTGTTCAACTTCCTCCCTTGACTTGTACTGTTCGTATATTTCTGATGGATTACGATCAAGGTCAGATATGATTGCAAAAACACCAAGCCGGTTCTTCTTATCATGGAAATATTCCATGTCCTTTACGGAGGATGCAACATCTCTCAAAATGGATGTTTCCTCCTCTGCCCTCATCAATGGATCCTGGAAAATGTAAATATATCCCAATCCTGACGATCTTCTTGAGGATTGTATGGGTCTTCCGTTGTACATGAATGCTGAATCGAATTTCACATTGTATGGAACAAGTGTGAAATTCCTTCTTAATGGGACAATGTAATGCATCCTCATCCTTCTAAGATCCTTAATTATTGATTCTGAGAAAAGACCTCGATCCATGATGAAACCCATATTCTCATCATGGAATCGATCAATGAAATAACCCAGTGATTTAATATCCTTTATTGAACCGTAGAACACATCCACTGCAACAGGTATCCATGACTTCACAGAGAAAGCCATTATTACAGTTACCTGATTCCCATGTGCATGATCAGGATTGTATCCTTTTTCGGCAAGCTTCAGGTTCTTGGAGTATGATATGATTGATGTCATATCATAAAAGAGAAAACCTCCAGGTTCCATGAGCTTCCTGAACATATCATACAGATCAGGAAAATGATTGCCAACATATCCCAGTATTCTTGATAGATCAGCAGGATCAAGATCAGGTTTCAATGATCTTGATATGTAGAGCTTCTGGTATCTTGATGCAACCATTCTCAAAGGCATTGGATCAATTGCCTTCACCATGGCCATTGCAATAATCTGGTCACGATATGGATGCGTCTCCATGATCGTGTACATGTCCTGTGCAAGATTCCATACCAATTGTGAATTTCCGTACTCATATATCATTGTGGAGGAGAATACTCTTTTTGTCCTCTTCTCCCTGTATGTACCATTCTCATCGATTGATCCCATGAGCACAGTCTTCTTCACTGACTTCTTTTTCTTTTTGTCCCATATTCCCCTTGCAACATACACATAATAGTTTCCTCCGATCACTTTGAGTTCAAGCTTCTTTCCATGTTCTTCCTTCATCTTGAGGTATGTTTTCTTAACAGGTTCAGGTGCATTATCGATCATGGACATGTGTGTTAGTACATGTGTTAATACTATTTACATGTTTCCATTAAAAATGGCTGAAATGGAAGATTGGCAGAATATCATAGTATTAAGAGTAAAATAAACAAAAGTTTGATCTGGTACTATGATTCACTGGTTCATGAGATTAAAATAATATGTGTTAATTTAAGGGAGTTTAGGTAAATACATACCTATCAAAAAATTTGAAAAAAATCGCTCATCAAACGCATCATAATATAATCATATTTCTGAATAGATGGTGGAATTTTCTAATATTTTCATTTTCCGAATCCTTGATATATTTTTCTTCTGATTGATAAAAGGCAAAACATCAGGGTAAAGAATATGACCAGATTATACTGAAAACATATGATACTTAGCCCATTATTGAGAATGGTGAGAGTTTAATTTCAGGCTAGAATATCTTCAGTTTTTGGGCGTTGAAGAAATGGATATCAATCGAAAAACATTAAATTGCCTGTGAAGATAATATTTTCGGATCTCTTTAACATTCTGGGGGTAACCTCAATCCTCCTGCCACCAGATATATGATCGTATCCCTGTACTCCTGTGCCTTGAACCCATATGAACGCTTGAATGCAGTACGGATCTTGTTGTTCAATCCTTCAACAACAGCT
>NZ_JBLSDF010000027.1:0-24771 GCF_052315355.1 Cuniculiplasma thermophilum | reverse complement strand
TCCGATATCTTTTTATCAAACTCTTCCATTATTCATTGCCTCCTTGGGTTGTTCTTAGGAGGCATCCTTTTATGTTTCATGAAATTTATCCATTGTTGATGGAGTTCTTTCATTTGTTCTTACACAAAATTCGGGATACTGTCCCTTGAAGCGTTTATTATCATCTTTTCCGTAATATAAGCCTGCAATTTTCACCCAGTATTCAAAGGTCTCCTTTATCTCTTCATCAGTCATCGGTCTGTCCCGCAGTATGTACTCCCTGTTAACATAGTATGTTTTTCTGTTCTTGTTTATATCGAATTCTGTCTTTATCATGCCCATTTTTACCAATCGGTTCAGGTGATTCCAGTAAAACTTTCTGTCTTTTTTAAACGTTTCTTGCATCCTTTTTATAAGCTCCGATTGTATCGGCGTCATTCCAAGCAGATTGAATATGTTTAACATTCCCATTATCCTTGCATCCCATATGTCAGGAAGCGTGTAATAGAAGATGCTCTTGAAATTGTCGATGAAATATGTAGCCCATATTTCATTTTTTGGCAATTCATCAGGGATTTTATCTGGAATAGGCATAATATAATTAGAACGGCATCTTCATTATAGCCTTTCCGTTGGGCAATACTGCCTGAAACTCATAGCCTTGACTGAGGAATTTTTCTATTTCATCAACAGGCACGAGCCTCTGCTTTGAGCCGTTGCCTGACATTGCACCTGCAACCTTGTCGCGGAGCAGTTTCTGGAATACCTCGTTGTCCATCTCAGCAAGGTTCATTCTATCGATTTCATCCTGCTTGTAGCCGACTGCAAGTAAAAGCTGTTGCTGGAGGTACAGCTTTGCATCGCTCTCCGATGGCTCTGTTATCCTCGTTTCAAGGTACTTTAAGCATTTTTTATATGACTCGCGCATCTCCTCGATCATGTCCGGAGGCAGTCTCTTGTTCGTGCTGTATCTCGCTTCGATATCGCCCTTATGACCCATTATGAACTGCCTCCACGGGTGCGATATGAGACCTTTGCTCTCTGCTATGTCAAGAGCCGTTGAGAAATATGCCCTTAAAACATACGGCCGCATTTTCATTCCCGCTCCGTATATTGCATCTCTCACATCCCTTGTAACGAGAGTTGTCCTTAGAAATGGGTTCTTCTTTATTCCTCGGACATCGAACTGCAATAGCGGTGAATCATATGATAATTCCTCTCCATGCTTTCTCCTCTCTTCAAGGTATTCCTTTATATATGTTGCTCCTTCCTCACCTATGAATGAGAAATACTGATGCCTAGCCTTGCTCAGCTTGCTTCTAACCGTTACAGTAACAGGGATCTTATCGAACTGTATCTCATCTGATAATTTCAGCTCCTTTAAATCCCCTAACCGCAATCCATCGGTACCTTCATAATCGCCAAGGGATTCCGGTCTCAAGCCTGAAAATGCCATTAATGCTATGATAACCCTTCCTCGCGATGTCGCTTTTCTCAATATCCTTGCCAATTCCTCTTTGCTCGGCACTCTCTCGTTTGCTATCGTAGGCGTTTCGTTCTCTCCTGATATGTTAACGGCTAACTGTAAACTGATACCGTTAAACTTCAGCCATGATAAGATTATTTTCTTGAATCTAACTATATATGATCCTGCTTTACCCTCTCCTTCCAGCTTTCTTATAAAATCTATGAATTTATCTTTGAATTCCTTTTCATTGTTCTTTGCATTTTCTAGAATTTCCTTGGGATTTGTAGCGTTGAGATAGCAATAATACCCTAATCCTCTTAGATAAACTGTTGCAGTGAGAACGGACTTTGCCTTCAGGTTCTCAAACCATCTTCGCACATCATCATCTAGAAGAAGATCCTGATACTTGGGCTGAATGGTCATGATAGCATAATGAGTAATGGCATAAAAAGTATTCGATTAATAGATTAAATGGGCCCGACCGGATTCGAACCGGTGACCACCGCCTTGTAAGGGCGGTATCATAACCACTAGACTACGAGCCCCTAATGTTGCATATTACAACAATATATATCATTTTAGTCCTGTGAAGATAAGTTTGTAAAAAACATACATTATCTTTCAGACACCCTGTGTCGTTTTTAATGATGCCAAATTATCTTTAATGGACGGCTTTTGATAAGAATCATTATTATTGATAATATCATATCTGGTATAGTTATATTAGCTCACCAATAGGTTATGTTTATATACATGCGTAATGTTTGGTTATTGTGTGAGTGATGAAGCTCGAGATCGGAGATAGTTTAACACTGGAATTCGACAGGAATTTGTTTGGAGAAAATACGGAGAAAATTCCAGTAAATATATACAGTGGAGACTTTCAGCGTGTTGAGATTATTGAGTTAAACAATACAATGCGTAAGGGTTTGAAAAAGATACTCGAGAGAACGGTCGAACCAGTAGTATTTATAAATATAAAGAGAATTTCCAAGCTTCGTTATGAGTTCGTTCCAGGGACGGCCTTGATCAGCAAGGATCAGAAAAATTACTCATTTAATATTGATCATTAACTTATTTTCTTTTGAATTAGGGAATATATTTTTCTGCGAAAGCATTATATGTTGAGCGATTATTGAAGGCACATGGATAGAGTCAAATTCTCTAATTATGAGAAACTTGTTTCCCCAATGGGAGTAGGTACTTATTATGACCCTTCATGGATTGCAGCAGCCAGATTATTTAAGATAAGAAAAGGAAAGGAGCAGAAGGTAATGGCAATCAAAACTGCTTTGGAATCGGGAATCAATTTTATAGATACGGCGGAGATGTACCAGACCGAGCCTCTGGTGAGAGAGGCAATTCAAGGATACGATAGGGAAACTATATTCATTGCTACAAAGGTTCTACCAACTCACTACACCTATGAAAAACTTATCAAATCCTGCAATAGAAGCTTGAAAAATCTTGGGGTTAAGTATATTGATCTGTATCAGTTACATATGCAATCATCCCAGAGCAAAATAGAGGAGGCCTTAAAGGCAATGGAATTTCTGATGGATCAGGGAAAAATAAGGCATATAGGAATAAGTAATTTTGATCTTACCCATATGAAAATGGCGTCTGAAAGCCTTAAAAAATATAAGATTGCATCAACTCAGATGAATTTTAACGTTGCTCATAGAAATATAGAAAGGGATATCTTGCCATACTGTAAGGAGGAGGGAATATCCATACTTGCATATTTCCCACTGTCTCACGGAAAGCTTGTCAACTCAGATGAAAAGGCAAAGCAGATTATGGAAACTATTTCCAAAGATCACGGAAAAAAGACCATGCCTCAGATAGTATTGAATTGGTTTATGAGCAAGTATGATTTTGTATTTCCAATACCAAGGGCCTCCAATCCCGAACATGTCAAAGAAAATGCCGGTGCAATGGGATGGAAGATGAGTGAAGAAGAGATAAAAATGCTCGAGGATGCCGTAAGCGGTGTTAAGGCTACAACATGGTTTGGAGATCATACCACATGATATTCTTAATGGAAAATCAATAGTAATTGCAGATCCCACTGAAATTTTTTATTTCAATAGATATTCTGTTAATTAATAGAGATATATATTCATTATATAGTATCTATATTCTATTAAGATTATCTATAATATGTTTAATCAATTCTTCTTCTGATGACAACATCAAATAAGGATAATGGAGTCCTTGAGCCCCTAAATGAATCAGGGTTCAAGGTGGGCCATGTTAAGACAATGTTCGTTGCGGGGATGGGATTTTTTACGGATGCCTATCTTCTCTTCGTCCTTACGGTTGCAAGTCCAATACTTGCATCGTCATACGGGTTCAATCTGAATGCCATAACTGGAAACTCCCTTCTATTTGGCTACAAGGTTCCAACAGTTAGTATAATTGAGGGTGCAATATCTTCCTCAGTGCTCTTTGGGGCCTTTGTTGGGGCAATGATTTTTGGACACATTTCAGACAGATGGGGAAGAAAAAAGGTATATGGGCTTGAACTTGCCATAATGATTGTGTTCACCATAATATCTGCGCTTTCCGTGAACTATGTTATGATGATAGTTACAAGATTTATTGTTGGTATAGGAGTTGGAGGGGATTACCCGATCAGTTCAACAATAATGAGTGAATACTCCAGCAATAAGCACAGAGGAAAGCTTGTGAGTATGGTTTTCGCAATGCAGGGTTTTGGTCTTGTCTCAGGGGCTCTTGTAGGTCTGGCTTCAATATACGTACTTCCACTAGCTGACTCATGGAGATTAATGCTGGCCTTCGGAGCTCTTCCTGCCATATATGTTGTGTATCTTAGAAGAAAGCTTATGGAAACTCCAAGATTTTCATTGCAGGTCGAGGGAGACAGAAACAAGGCAGAAAAGGCTATACAGTCAATCACCGGAGCCTCTGGCAATGTGTCGTCAAGCGCCACATCTGCCCCTGCAAGACTTCAGACGAAGGACTATATGAGAGAACTCAGAAAGTATCTTGTATTTGTCCTTGGAACCACAATCAGCTGGTTCATATTCGATATGGCATTTTACGGGACCACATTGAACAATGGATTCGTACTTGAACATATAGGATATGGCTCAGCGTCCACCTTAAAGGGAACAATATTCAACGTGGCAATTGGAGACACAGTCCTTGCAGGAGTATTCGCACTTCCGGGCTACTGGATTGCAGTAGGTCTCATTGACAAAGTTGGCAGAAGATTCCTCCAGATACTGGGTTTTGCCGTGATGGCAATATCATACATAGTGCTGGGATTTGAGTATTCATTCCTGAAGACAAGCCTGGATCTATTCGTGATAGTGTTCGGTATATCATATCTCTTCGGTAATATAGGGCCAAACACGACAACATTCATACTGCCAACTGAGCTGTTCCCCACAAACATAAGATCCACAGGTCACGGAATTGCAGCATCCATAGCAAAGCTTGGTGCAGGAATATTTACTTTCCTCTTCCTCATACTGGGAGTAATTCTTGGAAATGCTGGTGAATTCCTTCTACTGGGTGGAATGGCAGTGATTGGTGCAATAGTGACTGTCCTGACCATAAGAGAGACAAAGGGGTTGTCACTGGAAGAGTCCTCCGAGGATCCATCAATGGGAATATGGAAATTCAATGCTGCAAGCACAGTAACCGGGGCACAGACAACCGAAAAACAATGAATATCTATTTTTATGATTCCATCAACAGGGTGTAAAACCCTTTATTTTAATCTTACCAGTAATACTTATTTTTATTCTTACTTTTTCTCTCCCCTTTTCTATGCTATCAAATATTTTTCTTTCCATTAATACGGTTGTATTTCCCAAATCTCTTCTTATACATTGTTCAATGCATACATAGTCATCTATTGGTAAAATTTCGGCACTTGTTTTGCATATTATCTGGCATCTTTCGTCTTTGCAAGGGCCTTTAATTTCTTTGACTTTAATTAAAAGAGCCTTGCCCCTGCATATGTTCATTACTTTCGAATCGATCTTTATAAGGCCGTTACCTATTTTTATTATGCCCTTATTTTCCTCCACTTGGACCATCCTTTTAAGTTTTGTGACAATAGAAGGTTTACCTCATTATTGACTTAACTCATCACTGAGAAAGCCTTTCTAATTCTTCCTCTTAAGAGTAGTGAATTGGTCACCACTGAGGAAGAGCTCATTCCCATGGCCAGGGCAGATAGAATTGGTAAAATAGTATAAATCCAGAGGCCAAAGGGTATTACCAGAAGTCCAGCTGCAATAGGAATCAGAAAGGCGTTGTATCCAAAAGCCCACCCAATATTCTGCTTTACCTTTCTTATTGTCTCATTTCCAATCAATTTGATCTTTATCAGGCTTTCCAGTCTGTTATTAAGGAGTAATATGTCACCGCTTTCCTTTGCGATGTCAGATCCTGAGCCCATTGATACTCCCACATCCGCTGTCTCAAGGGCTATGGAATCGTTTATCCCGTCGCCCACAAACATTACATAATCTCCTTTCATTTGAAACTCCTTAAGGATTTCCGCCTTTTGATCTGGTTTAATTCCTGCATATATATCACTGACGCCGATCTCATCTCCTATCCTCTTAACTTCTTCATATGAATCTCCTGAAACTATAGAAACTTTGATTCCCAGTTTATTCAGGCCACTTACTGTGGATTTTACATCGTCCCTTATTTTGTAAGAAATTATGATTGAAGATACTTCCTGATCATCAATTTTAACTCGGATTAATGAGCCCCCATTAACATTTCCTCTTATTATGTTTACATTTTTCCCCTCAACATATCCTTCCATGCCATGACCCGGAATCTCCTTCACATTCTCTGCTTTAAGTGTCTTTATTCCCAAGGCCTCGGACATATTTACAATTGCCCTGGCAACCGGATGATTGGATTGCTTTTCCAGAGGATAAATATATTCCAGCACTTCACTCTTCGTCATATCTTTTAGCAGTTCCATCTTCTGAACAACAGGAACGGGTTCGGTGATCGTTCCGGTTTTATCCAATATCACCCTGTTAACCCTTGACAGACGGTCAAGGGCACTGGTGTTTTTTATTATAATTCCATTTTCTGAGGATATGTTCGATGAAATGAGTAATGTTATTGGACCTGCAAGTCCAATGGCACAGGGGCATGCTATAACGATAACTGAAACAAAGGCCAGCACTGCAATCTCAATGGAATCCTTATATCCCATACTCCCGAGATAGAAGTACCAAAACAGAGAAGATGCAATGGCTGATGCAAGAACAACCGGAACAAAATAGTATGAAAAAACATCTGCCACTCTCTGCACTTTTGCCCTTCCTGAAGATGCCCTCTCGATCATGTCATAGATCTGTCTTATGGTGGTATTCATTCCAGTATTTGTCACTCTTATTTTAACCGGTCCAACCAGATTAATGGTTCCAGAAGAAACATTATTGCCCTTTTCCTTTAAAACAGGAGTTTGTTCTCCAGTGAGCATTGATTCATCTACTTCAGTAAGTCCATCTTCCACAGATCCATCGGCTGGAAAAGTCTCACCTGTTCTCACGATTATAATCTGGCCTGGAACTAGTGTATCTGATGGCACATCAATTATCTTTCCTGTATCATCAACTAGATGTGATATGGATGGTAGATTTTCCAGAAGCTTTTCAGCAGCCCTGTTTGCCTTTCTTTTTGTAAGGTTTTCTATATAATTGCCGGTGAGTATGAGGGTTATTATGAATGAAGATGCATCAAAATATATTCCAGCGGAGGGTATTGAGTTGGGAAATATTGTTAAGAAGAGGGAGAAAAAGAATGCTGTCAGTGTCCCCAGGGAAACAAGGAGATCCATATTTGCAGATCTGCTTTTTAATGAATGCCATGCGCCATCATAAAAACCATAACCTGCGTAAAACTGTACAGGAATAGCAAGAGCGAGAAGAATATAGTCTTTGTAAGTTAAAAAAGAACCAAAAACATAGGTAATAAGAAGAATTGGAACTGATAGAACCCATGAGAGAATAAGCCTTCTCTTAAGAGTCTTAGCCTCCTTTTCTGGAGATGAAAACTTGAGCAAACAGCCCTTTGAGCAGAAATAATATTTTTTTCCATCTATTTCTGTGAAAAGATCAGAACTTTTCGGGACAAACATTCCACAAACGGGATCGGTAGGCATTTTACCTCATTCATCTGCTGTGCTTCAATGGATTTTTATCAAACTCTTCTTTGCATGTACTGCAACAGAAATAGTATTTTTTACCCTGAAATTCGCTGGTATATGGCGTATTTTCTTTCACTTTCATCCCACAAATCACATCAACTGGCATAACTTTGAGATTCTTGCATTTTATAAGAATACTTTCTTTACAAAGTGCATATTAGATGAAAAGATATCATACATAATGAAAAGAAATCTATCTGAAATCGAGGAGAGATTACTTGCCATTCTAAGAATAAACTCACGAATAAGCATTCAGGATGCTGCGAAGGAAATTAAGGCCAGTCGAATTAGTGTTAGTAAGGCCATGGATTCATTGATTCAAAGCGGAAAGATTCTCAACTTTACTGTGGTTGTTCAGGATGATATGAGGGATATAGGAATAATTGTGGTAGAAAGTATTGATCAGGTAAATATGGAAGATGTCATTGAATATTTCTCCCTTATGGATGGGACATTTATGTTAATAATATACTATGAAAATTTAATGAAGTTTGAAAACTTAAAGATCAAAGACATAAAGATAGCCAAGAAAAGAGATATGGGTCAAAGTTTGGGGAGGATTGCAAATATTCACTGTGACTACTGTGATAAATTAATACTGGAGAATCCGAGGAAGTTCCTGTTTAACAATAGGATTTATTACGCATGCTGTCCAACTTGCGAAAAGAATCTGAAATCTAATTTAAAAAGGAAGGAAGATGGATAAAACAATTATATAGCAGATGTTAAATGAATAATACATATGTCTGGAAATCATTATGCTGGATCACGCATATATTGGTCAGGAATGAAAAAATATATGATAAATAAAGTAAACCTGTCACATTTTAATAATCACTTAAACATGCATGGAGTATGTATCGAGATGATCTTTTGGAGGAACAGCGAAAATACTATGAACCGGAAGAACTGAAGAAGTTATGGGATCATCTGTTCCAGCAATATGGCTACTATGATTACATCACAAGAATGAGTTCTCACTATCCTGAGGAGAGAAGCCTGTATGTTTCCTTCGATGATATAGACAAGTTTGATCCTAAATTTTCTCTCTATCTTTTACAAAATGCAGAGGAAACCCTGAACGAAGGCAACAAACTGTTGAGAGAGTATATAGCATCAAATACTCCAAATTTTACAGCAAAGGATCCAAACTCAATAATTGTAAATATAAGAGTGACAAATCTGCCTGAAACCTCAGATGTAAAGGTGGAAATAAGGAATCTTAGAAGTATTAACGTTGGAAAGCTTATCTCTATTTCTGGAATTATAAGGAAAAATACAGAGGTCATGCCAAGGCTTTATAATGCGGCTTTTCAATGCGTTTACTGCAAAACTATCACATACATGCTTCAACAGAGGGGAAGACTGGAGGAGCCAGAAAGATGCTCCAACGAAGAATGCCCAAACGAGAAAAATAAGCCAAAATTTAACCTTCTTGTTAATGAATCCAGATTCATAGATACCCAGAAGATCGAAATTCAGGAGAACCCGGAGAATATAAATGGAGGTGCGCAACCTCTGAGATTAACAGTTATCTCGGAAGATGATATAGCAGGGAAACTATTTCCGGGTGACAGGGTTTCATTTGATGGTATTTTAAAGGCTGAACAGAAGGTATATGGGGGCAACCTGCTCACAGAGTTCAGTACATTTCTCTATACGATCAATTACAGAAAAACAACAAGGGAAATGGAGGAAATCAGTATATCTCCAGCAGAAGAGCAGGAGATTATTGATTTATCCCGGGATCCCAAGATCGTAGACAAGCTGGCTGCATCTATTGCCCCTTCCATTTACGGTCTTGAACATATAAAGAAAACTTTAGCATTGCAGATGTTTGGTGGTGTCAGGAAGACAATGAAGGATGGAACAACCATAAGGGGAGATATCCATATTTTAATGGTGGGTGATCCAGGTACTGCAAAATCCCAGTTGCTTCGTTACATGTCTGAGATATCCCCAAGGGGAGTTCTTGCCATAGGAAAAGGTTCCAGCGCGGCAGGTCTAACTGCAGCTGCAGTCAGGGATGATTTCGGTGAGGGCAGGTGGACCCTTGAGGCCGGGGCTCTTGTTCTTGCTGATAATGGATTTGTTGCAATAGATGAAATGGACAAAATGGATGATAAGGACACAGCTGCTATGCATGAGGCCATGGAACAGCAGACGGTTACAATATCAAAGGCAGGCATTATGGCTACCCTGAAATCAAGATGTTCTGTACTGGCTGCTGCCAATCCAAAAAATGGGAGATATGACGAAAATGAGGATTTTATGTCCCAGATAAACTTCCCCCCTCCACTGGTGTCAAGATTTGATGTAATATTCAGGCTTGTTGACAAACCAGATCTGAAGAGAGACGAGGAACTTGCAGAACATGTGCTTAATGCGCACAGACTTGGGGAGATTTACAGAAGCCAGGAGATAAGCAATATCCAGCTTGAAACCATTGAGAATGAGGAGAATTACGAACCACCACTGGAAAGGGAAATATTCAGAAAGTACGTGGCATATGCAAAGAGTCATATATTTCCAAAGATGTCAGAGGATGCAATGGCTTTCCTGAAGGAAGAATATGTAAGAACGAGGAATTCGGGAAGTACAAGCGGGAGATTCAAAGCTGTTCCAATAACTGCGAGACAGCTGGAATCAACCATAAGACTTGCAGAGGCGGCAGCTAAGGCAAGGCTTTCAGAGGTTGTGACTCTTGATGATGCAATACTGGCAAAGAATATTGTGGAAAGTTACCTGAGAGATGTATCCAGCGACAAAAATGGTTTGGATATCGACGTGCTGGAGACGGGAATGAGTTCTTCAAAGAGATCAGATATTGAACTCATTCTCGATATTATCAGAGACCTTAAGGAAATGCGGAAGGGCGTTGCTCCGCTGGAAGAAAGTGTAGTAGAAGAGGCTAGGAACAGGGGAATGAGTAAGGAAGACGCATTGAAAGCCATAAAGATGGGAAGAAGTTCATCCATATTCTATTCTCCACAGGACAAGCATATAGATAAGGTGTAGAATGGCATTCAGAGTGAATATGAAACTGGTTCATGTGAACGGAGAAGTTCTATTAAGTGCAGCTGACACAAACCTCATAGGTAAGGAAATAAGAGAAAACGGGCTTCACATAAATGTCAAAAGGGAATTTTATGGAGACGTTTCAGTGTCCAGAAAGACTCTGGAAGAGGCAATGAAAATATGTACCATCGGAAATTTTGTTGGAGAATACACTGTGGGTATAGGGATAAGTATGGGACTCATAGATCCTGAAAATATAATAAAAATTTCAAATGTCCCTCATGCACAGTATGCCAAAATGAGGTTTTGAAATGGTTGAAAAGGAAAAGATGGTGAGGGAAGTATTCAGGAATATCAGTTCAAAATACGATTTCTTCGATTCCATAATGAGTTTTGGAATGGATAAGAGATGGAGGAAGAGAGTTATCGATCTGCTGGATGTTCAGAATGGGCAGATCATATTTGATGCAGGGGCAGGATCTGGAAAGGTGTCCGAAGAGATACTTTCAAGGGGAGAGAATGTGCATATAGAGGCCATAGACATAACAGAAGAGATGTTTCCAAAATCTATGAAAGGGGTTCATTTCAACCTATCTTCTGCGGACAGGATGCCCTTTTCTGATTCCTATTTTGACAGAGGCGTATCATGTTTCTTAACAAGAAATGTCCCCAGCCTGGAGGCATATCTGAAGGAGGCTTTTCGGGTCCTCAAGCCAGGTGCAAGATTCTGTAATATGGATATTTTTGATCCTGGAAAGAGTTTCATTGCACCAGCCTTCAGAATCTATTTTTACAGGCTTGTTCCCATGTTTCTGGACAGAGCCAGTGGGAGCAATTCCTATTCCTATCTGGCAAGATCCGTTTTAAACTTTGTTTCTCCAGAGAAATTCACGGAAGTTATGAAGGATGTAGGTTTCAGGGAAGTCCAATCATCAAGGCTTGCCGGTGGAACCGTATTCATTCATAGAGGATTAAAAGAATAATAATTGAATAAAAAGCACTAATGTTTTAATATAATCGTTACATCACATTTATTATGTATACTGAGCAGAATGTAGACATTATACCGGAGAAGTGGTACAATATTGTTCCTGATCTTCCGGAGCCATTACCACCAGCCAGGGATCATGATCCTGAAAACTCCTCAATAGACCTTCTTAACAGAATATTGCCCAAGGAGGTTTTAAGGCAGGAATTCACTTCGAGCAGATACGAAAAAATTCCGGATGAAGTAATAGAGGAATACTCTCAGATAGGAAGACCAACACCTTTGATAAGGGCAAAAAATCTGGAAAAATTTCTGAAATTTACAGGTAAGATATTCTTAAAATATGAGGGAGGAACAGTAACCGGTTCTCACAAGATAAACACCGCCCTTCCCCAGGCATATTACGCTGCAAATGAAGGACTTGCAGAGGTTGTGACTGAGACAGGAGCAGGGCAATGGGGTACTGCCACGGCTCTTGCAGCCACTCTAAATGGCCTTCGATCCACTGTTTTTATGGTAAAGGTGAGTTATGATCAGAAGCCTCTGAGAAAGAAGATCATGAATCTTTACGGAGCCGATGTATATGCCAGTCCCAGTAATCTAACAAAGTTTGGAAAAGAGATACTCCATAAAGATCCAGAACATCCTGGAACTCTGGGCATAGCCATAAGTGAAGCGGTACAGTATGCTCTGGATCATGATATAAGATATCTCCTTGGAAGCGTTGAAAACTGCGTTATTACCCATCAATCCGTAATAGGGCAGGAGGCAAAAAAGCAGCTGGAGATACTCGGGGAGAAGGCTGACACACTAATTGGATGTGTGGGCGGAGGAAGTAACTTCTCAGGTTTCACTTTTCCATTCATGGACACGGACGCCGAAATGATCGCAACCGCAGCAACAGAAGTTCCCAAGTTCAGTCAGGGAAAATACAAGTACGACCTGATTGACACTGCGGGAATTCTACCGGAACTGAAGATGTTTTCTCTGGGCGCAGATTTTGTTCCAAAGTCCATATATGCTGGTGGTCTTCGCTATCACGGCGCCGCGCCTGCACTTTCCCTATTGATAAGACATGGGAGGATCAAAACAGATGAGGTTGATGAGGTCAGAAGCCTTGAGGCTTTCCGTATCTTTTCGAGGACCCAGGGAATAGTCCCAGCACCAGAGTCATCTCATGCCATTGCAACTGCCATAGATTACTGTAGAAAGCCTGAAAATCAGGGAAAGACCGTGGTCATAAATGTGAGCGGCCACGGTCTTCTGGATCTATCTTTCATAAGGGATTGAGATGAAACTTGCCCTTTATCTTACATTCCCATACCCTTCCAGTGAGATATTTCATAGATTCTTCAATGCAATGATCAATGAAAGGTTCGACTACCTGGAACTGGGAATACCTACATCAAAGCCATACTATGATGGTCCAGTGATAAGGAAAACGCACAAGAAAGCCATGGAAAGTTTTTCTTTTTCGGATCTAAAGGAAACAGTATCAATTGCAAAGAAATCTGGAAAGAGGATCTTTGCACTTGTTTATTACAACCATTTCAGCTCCAATAGGGAAGAATTTCTTGACCAGTTAAAGGATTCTGGGATGGATGGTGCGATCGTACCGGATATTCTTACAGACTACTTTGATGAACGGGCGGATCTCGCAAAGGCCATGGACGAAAGAGGTCTGTCACTGATACCTTTCTTTACATCATCAACACCAGACAAGGTGATCAGTGAAGTGATTACACAGACCCATGATTGGATCTACCATGGATTGCAGCCTTCCACTGGTATACGCGTTCCCGTGAGTATGGACATTTTGATTAAGAGAATAAGAAATCTGGCTGGAGAAAGAGAGGTCATCTTTGGCTTTGGCATTAACAGCCTGGATATGATAAAGAATTTAAGGGATCAGGGTGCAGACGGAATAGCAATAGGTTCCAGCCTTGTGAGTTACATGGACGGCAATGACCTGGATGGCTTCATGAAAGAGGTGAAAAGGCTTGGAGGTGCTGTATATGTTTGATGATTTTTTATCTAAAATAATGGAAGGAAAGGATCTGAATAAGGAGGAAGCCAAAATAATTGCAAAGGAATTAACAGAGGGAAATTACACGAATATTGTGAAAGGTGTCTATCTGACATCCATGTATTTAAAGGGATATTCTCCTGAGGAAATCCGGGGGTTTGCAGATGGCTTAATGTCCTTTTCCCCTATAAAGGAATACAGAGATTGCTCAGATATTGTTGGAACCGGTGGTGATCATAAGGGTACAATAAATGTGAGTACCGCAGCCTCCATAGTCTGCAGTTCCCTGGGAATAAAAATAGGGAAGCACGGAAACAGAGGAATTACTGGAAAATCCGGTGGAGCAGATTTTATGGAAATGAGCGGCTATAAGTTTCCAAAAACCCAGGAGGAAATAATAGATGAACTATCAAGAAACAACTTCTCATTCCTTCTGGCCCCCATTCATAATGCAGCGTTCATGAAATTTGGGGAGATAAGAAAGATTCTAAAACATCCCACTATTTTTAACCTGATGGGCCCAATGACCAATCCACTTCGTCCAAAAATAAGGGTAATCGGTTGCACCGAGGAGAAGATACAGGATATTTACGCTAAAAGTATGCAGGTTTCAGGGGACCGTGGATTTGTCGTAAGATCGGAAGATGGGATGGATGAAATATCTTACTCAGGAAAATCATTTCTTATGATGGTCAACAAAGAAGTGAGAATGATTGAATTGAATGCTCACGATATAATTGGTAAAAGAATATCTGACGATGAGACCACAGGAAGAGACAGAGAAGAGATATTTCAGAAGACAATGGGCGGATTGACAGGGAGATTTGAGGGTGCATCCAGTTTCATTGCACTTAATGCAGCTCCATGCATTATGGCAAATGGTATGGAGAATACAATCGAGGATTCATACAAACTTGCAATGAAGGCAATTTTTTCCGGAAGAGTTTTGAAAAAGCTGCAGGAAGTGACAGGGGGAAAAGTAATGGAGGTGCCTGATGCTAATTAAGGTCTGCGGAATCACAAATGTTCCTGATGCCTTATATTCAAACGAATCCGGTTCAGATTTAATCGGAGTCATACTCTCTGATAAGTCACCAAGGCGGGGAACTGTGGATCTCGTAAATGAACTGTCCGGTTTTGGTCTTGAAGTTGTGGCCGTATACACTTCCATAGAGGAAGCTTTGAAAAATCAGGGCGAAGAAAAGTATGCTCAGTTACATTTCCGGACCAGCATTCAGGATGTAGAAGGGATTAAGGACACTGGAAGGAGAGTCATAAGCGTGGTAAATCTTGATGACCCGGATTTCATTGATTATTTCAAATATATAAAACAAAAATCAGATATGATACTTCTGGAGAAAAGGAGTGGAATCAAAGAACTGATTCCAAGCATATCAAATCTCTTACAGAAAAATGTAGGAATTGCTGGCAAAATAGGTCCTTCAAACATCGATGAAATTGTAAAATTAAATGCAGACTTTATAGATCTCAGCAGCTCTCTGGAGAAATATCCAGGAAAAAAGGACGTAAGGCTAATAGACGATTTTTTCAGGAGGTTGAGAAATCATGAACTCATTAATTGAAAGAATACCTGATTTACTGGAGAGAAATAGGAATTTTGCATACATTTGCAGGTTTGAAAATGAGGAGAGAATCAATGGAAGGGAAATGCTGTTTACGGGAGATAAAATAGTAGAATCAGATTCTTCAGCATTACTGGATGATCTTAAGGAGGAGACGCCGGTCATTGTATCTTTTACATATGCGAGGCATCTTTTCCATCTGGAAAATAGGAAATCTGCATATCCTGGAATAATCGCTCTGGTTCCGGATCAAAAATTCGAGAATGTCATTAAAAGAGAAGCGCCAATGAGTGGAAGCAGAGTAAAAGGAGTATTCGTGGATAAAAAACTTGAAGAGGATATAAAGGAAGTAGTGGGAAGGATAAGGGACGGCGAAGTCCTTCAAGTGGTGCTGTCAAGAACCTTTGGGCCTTTATTTCCGGACCCGGTGGAAAGACTGAAGGAATTCATAAGAAATGACAGATCCATTTACGTTTTTTACTACAAATTTGGAGATTACGAAATCCTGGGGAGTTCCCCGGAAAATGTTGTCACGGTAAATGGAAGAAACATAATGATAGAACCAATAGCCGGAACTAGAAAATTTTCATCAGATTCAGCAGAAAGGGAACTTATTAAAAAATCCCTTCTGGAGGACGAAAAGGAACTTCTGGAACATAGGATGCTTGTAGATCTTGCGAGAAACGATCTGGGGAAGATATCAGAATACGGAAGTGTTCGTGTTACCAACTCCATGATCGTTCGGGAATTCAACTCCGTCATGCATATAGTAAGCAGGGTTGAATCTGTGGGAAGAAAGGATTTAAAAATGTCACAGGTTCTGGATTCAGTATTTCCTGCCGGAACAGTTTCGGGTGCACCTAAGGAGCGGGCCATGGAGATCATCGACCGTTACGAAGGGGATGACAGAGGTCCTTACTCAGGAGCCGTAGGACTTGTTTCCAAAGATCAAATGGACCTCGCACTCAGTATAAGATGTATTTACAGGATTGGCGGAAATTTTTACGCACGTGCCGGTGCTGGTATTGTAAAGGATTCTGTTCCACAAAATGAGGTTCAGGAAATGTTCAATAAGGCTCTATCGGTCACAGGAGGTGATATTAATGAAGTTGCTCTTTGTAAATAACCATGATTCATTCGTCTATAATATCGTTCAGATAGCGGGAAATTTGGGTTATGATCTGGATGTTCGTATGAACGAAGACCTGAATGGGGTTGATCCTGAGAAATATGATAGAGTTATAATCTCTCCAGGTCCGGGAAATCCACAAAATCCAAGAGACAGAGGTCAAATTATGGAATTGCTCAAAAGATGCATTAATGTTAAGGTACTTGGCATCTGTTTTGGACACCAGACAATAGGCTACTTTTTGGGGTCTGAGATCAATGTTATGGCAAAACCACTTCATGGTGAAATTGATACAATTGTTCATAATGAATCACCATTGTACAGAAACATACCTGAAAGATTCAGGGCTGTGAGGTATCATTCCCTGACCGTCAAGCCATCAGAAAGGCTCATAGTGGATGCCGTATCCGGAAGAGATGGAAGCGTCATGGGTTTTCATGACAAAGAAAAACAGTTCTTTGGCATACAGTACCATCCGGAAAGTTACTACACAGAATTCGGTGAAAATATAATAAGGAACTTTGCAGAGGTATCATAATGAATGTGGTAGAAGCCATTTATAAAAATAATGGGAACAGGAAGCTTATTGGATCAAATATGAGAAGAAGGGGAATAATTTCCATGTCAAAGATACTGTCAGAAAGGAAGGCAATGGGGAGGAAAGGTTTCATATTTGAATTCAAGCGAAAGTCCCCTTCAGGGTTTTCCGGGGAGATCATAAGAAAACCACAGGAATTTATGTCTGAAATAGGAAAATCAGCTGACGCAATAAGCGTACTGACAGAACCTGAAAATTTTCTTGGGTCACTTGAAGATGGCATAATTCTGCAGCATCTCTCTAAGCCAATGCTTATGAAGGATTTCGTGGACAGGAGAGAGATGATAGACTCCGGATTCCGTGCAGGTTTTGATGCCTTTTTGCTCATTTCAGATTTCCTGAGTGAAGAAAAGATCTTTGAACTGGCTGAATACGGTATGGAAAAGGGCATGGATGTGCTGGTTGAATTCCACTCAGAGGATGGATACGCCAGGATACCTGATATGGATGGAATAATGATCGGTTACAACCGAAGGAATCTGAGGACACTGAAAATGGAACCTGCAGAGGAAATTGCAATTGATCTTATAAAATCAAGAAAATGCATAAAGGTTCTTGAAAGCGGTATTAACGTTTCAAACATGAGGAAATTGATTGAAATGCCATATGATGCTTATCTTATAGGTACATCAGTTTTAAATGACCCAAAATTTTTAAAAGAAATTAAAGAAATAGAAGGTAATTACCATGATGAGTGAAATGCTAAGTGTAAGAGATCTCTTCCCGGATGGGCAGATAAGATTCATAGCCGGCCCATGCGCGGTAGAGAGCCAGGAACAGATAAATTCAACAGCAAAGTTCCTTTCGGGACTTGGTGTTAAAATACTGAGAGGAGGGGCATTTAAGCCCAGAACATCTCCTGAAAGCTTCCAGGGATTGGGAGAGGAAGGATTGAAATTAATCCGAAAGGCTGCAGATCAAAACAATATGCTTGTTGTGACTGAGGTTATGGATGAAGAGAACCTGGAACTTGTTGGTGATTATACTGACATATTCCAGATAGGAAGCAGAAACTGTCAGAATTTTGCACTCTTAAAAAAGGCTGGAAAGGCAGAAAAACCAGTTCTGATAAAGAGGGGCTTTGGAAACACCATTGAAGAATTCTACCAGGCTTCAAGGTATGTGTCCATGGGAGGTAATGAAGATATAATAATGGTGGAAAGGGGAATAAGAACCTTTGAAGATTCAACAAGATTCACTCTTGATATATCCGCGGTACCTGTACTTAAACAAAAAGTCAAATATCCCATTGTGGTGGATCCAAGCCATCCCGCGGGAAAGAGGGAATATGTTCCATCTCTTTCCTACGCAGCAGTTGCAGCAGGGGCGGATGGCCTAATGATTGAAGTTCATCCTTATCCTGAAAAAGCTCTGAGCGATGCAAGGCAGCAGGTAGATTTCAATTCTTTCAAGGAAATATACACAAAAGCATTAAAAATAAAGGAGTCATTGAATTAGATCTGTTTGCTTTTGAGGTAATCCTTCACTATCTTTTTCATAGCTCTTCTCAGAGTCTCGGATAGGGAAGATGTGGAAATACCCATAATTTTGGCAATTTCAGTAAGAGATGCATCCCTTTCGTTTTCAAAATATCCAAGGTCATAACACATTTTTAGAACGCTGAACTCCCTTTCAGACATTTCGTTTTTTATCTCCTCCGGGCCTTCAATTATCTTTGGCTTCAGGTTTTTGCTTTCCAGATCCTTTACAAGCCTCCTGAGGGACCCTCTGCTCTGTAATAGAACCCTGAAATGGACCCGTTTTCTGTCAACGGATCGACTTGATATAACAACAGCATCACTAAGAGCCATTGCATTACAGGCCGAGCAACTCTTTCCGTAAACCCAAACCTTGTTCTGGCCAGCCTTAGCCACCTTGGATGAAAGTCTTTTTAAAATTATCATATCTCTTTCATTGAATGAATCTTTCTCCACGCTGTGAAGTGTTTCATCGGGCTCAATTTTAAGTCTTGAAATGGATTTGACACCTTCCATGGACATTATTGCCTCCGTTATCTTGCAATCATCCCTCTCCACTTCAATAACCGCCTCTATTGGGTAATCCATAATATCCTAATCTTATTACTACGTTACATATAAGGATTTCAAAATCATACATGGAATATTCTTCTAATGTTTTTAAGGAAATACATGAAAAATTGAATTATTTGGTATCAGGAAACTCTTTTATCTCTTATTCTATTAAAGACATATGCAAAACGACAAAGCGCTTCCGAACACAAAGATCGTTGCCACCTTTGGTCCTGCGTGTAAGGATGAAAAGGTAATGCTAGAAATGGTAAAGAATGGTGTATCCTGCTTCAGATTAAATACAGCCCACAGTACCCCGGAAGAACTTGATTACCTTGTTTCCATACGAGAGAAGTTCAGAAAGGATTATGGAAAGATAGTTGCAATTATGGTGGATCTTAAAGGGCCGGAATTGAGGGCAATTTTAAAAGGGGATTCATTACAACTGAGTGAGGGAAAGGAATATACGGTAGGCGAAGGTGAAGGTACAGATATTAAAATTGCTGTAAAGGGAATAGTTGGCATTCTGGAACCAGGGGACAGGGTTCTTTTCATGGATGGAAAAATATCAACTATTGTAAAGGAAAGCAAAGATGGAATATGTACAATAGTTTGCGAAAATTCTGGATTATTGAGGAACAGGGCAAGAATGAACGTCCCTGGGAGGTACATTCCTCTTGGAATTCTCCAGGAAAGAGACAGGATGTATCTAGATCTAAGCATAAAGAACGAAGTGGAATTTGTGGCACTTTCATTCGTGCAGAGTCGTGACGAAATCGATAGCGTTCATGACCTCATAATAGAGAAGAAGGGAGATATAAAGATCATTGCAAAGATAGAGACTCAGCAGGCAATGAACAATCTTTCAGGCATAATATCGGCATCAGATTCACTTATGGTTGCCAGGGGTGACTTGGGTGTTGAAATGCCCTTACATGAAGTTGCCATAAGTCAGAAAAGGATAATAAAAGAATCACACGCATACGGTGTTTCTACAATAGTTGCCACACAGATGCTGGAAAGTATGGTGGAAAATGAGAGTGCCACAAGGGCAGAGATATCTGACGTAACCAATGCCATAATTGATGATGCTGACGCCCTGATGTTATCAGAGGAGACAGCAATTGGGAAGTTTCCTTTAGAAGCTGTCAGGACTCTTAAAGAGACTGCTTTGTTTGTGGAAAAGAATTCAGATCCATTTCCTGAACCTGAAAATTTTTACGGAAGCAGAATAACCTACTCCATGGCAAGGGCAGCGAGGGTTATTGCATCAGAATCAAGGGCCCATAGGATTGTGGCAGTAACGGGAACCGGGAACACCGCCAGGATGGTGTCATCGGTCAGGCCAGGATGTGAAATTATAGGTGTTACGTCCTCCAAGGTAACTGCTGGACAAATTAACATACTCAGATCAGTAAGGCCATATCTTCTCAGGGGGGATAGCAAGGATAGGAATTCTGATCAGATAATTTCAGAACTCATACAATCTCAGGTTTTGACAAAGGGTGAGAGAATTGTCTTTGTGTCAGGGAATCAGAAATATCTCTTCTCCGGAACATCAAGGGTTTCTCTTTTGAATGCGGGAATCCCTGTGGGACGGGGTTATTCAGAGGGCAAGTCATATGCTGGAATAACAGGCAAGAACGGTATTTTCATCGGTACCATGGATGATCTTCAGGATCAGTCTGACTGGATCACGAATTATGAAGCATTCATAATAGAGGGTAAAATAGAGAGAAAGGTATTGAATAAGATCAAGGAGAATGGAAAAACACTCATATATAGTGCAATTCTCTTTGAGAAGCCTGAGGAGGGAACCAAACTTTTCATAGATTCTGAGATTGGATCCATATACAGATGACCGTGATAGAAAGGTGAAATGAATTTTTTCTTCACTCACAGAATACTTTTAAATATCATCCTAAATTACCTATGAACTATTCCGGTGATATAATGGAAAATGGAGATTTCGTAAAAATTACGTTCGAAATGCGAATAGGCTCGGACAAGCAATTAGTTGCTACTAACAACGAAGAACTGGCAAAGGAAAACAATATTTATGATCCCGATCAGAAATATAATGAAGGGGTATTGATAGTAGGCTCTGAGGATATTTTCAAAGAGATTAATGAAAGCCTTTTGAAGGCCAATCCAGGAGACGAGAATGAGGTTGAAATAAAAGCTGAAAATGCTTATGGAATCAGGGATCCTAAAAATATAAAGGTTCACACCTATGCAGAGTTTCAGAGAAACAAGATAGACCCCGTTCCAGGTCAGGAGGTAAGGATCAACAATAGAAGAGGAAAAGTTCTATCAGTTAGTCCAGGAAGAGTGGTTGTTGATTACAATCATCCTTGGGCTGGTAAGGATGTATATTACAAATACAAAATCCTTTCAAAGCTGGAAACTGTGCCAGAAAAGGTTAAGGCACTTATAGATCAGAACTTCACACCGGGGTCAGACAAGTTCGAAGTAAAGGAGAATGCAAAGGAAATAGAACTGGATGTTCCTGAGGAATTCAGATTCAACATTGAGTGGTTCGATGCAAAATACAGGGTTGTTGAGAATACAAGAAAATACATAAAAGAATACACTCTCTCCATAGTGGAAAAGTATGAACCCAAGGCAGAAGAAGTTCCTGCAGAAAATCAAAAAGATTCCGATAAACCAGCAGAACAGGAAAAAGATCAGTCCAAAGAAACAGTAAATGAAGCCTGATTTTTCCAAGACGTTCATAGCCCTGATTGAGCCGGAAGTTCAAGGGAACATCGGTGCAGTGGCAAGGGTTATGAAGAATACAAATTTTTTTAATTTAATCCTCGTTGGGCAAAGTTTTCTTGATGATGATGCATATGCAAGAGCAAAGGAGGCTTATGGCTTTCTGGATAATGCAATTTATTATAGTTCAGTCAAGGAGTTGAGAGAGGACTTCGACATCCTTGTTGGAACCTCCTCTGTAATTTCAAAGAATCTGAAGGATTACAGGAGGATACCAGTGAAACCTGATTTTTTCTGGTCAAACTATTACGACCCGGGAATGAAAACATGCATATTAATGGGTCGTGAAGGTGACGGACTGAGAAATGAGGAGCTGGCTCTCTGTGATTTTTTTATTGCCATACCTGGCAATGATGAATACCCAATTTACAATCTTTCCCACGCGGCCGCCATAATTATGTATGAAGGTATGAAACAGGAATTTTTCCAGTTTCCTGAAAAGGAGAGGGCCACTGGGGAGGAGATGGGAATGCTTGTAGACAGAATTATTGAAATAAGTCGGAAGGTTAACTTTCCTGTTCATAAAATCCCATCAACCAGTGTGATGCTTAGGCGTTTATTTTCAAGGTCAGCCTTAACAAGATCCGAATTTCACAGAATTATGGGCATATTAAGGAAAATTGATATTGCGTCTATAGATTTGAGTAAAACTGACGACATAGATAAGGAAAAGAGAGGATTACAGAGCAGATATAATGAGTTCAGGAAAATGGAGAGAGATAAGTAAAAAACCTTATTAATCTCAGATTATTTATGTGTCAATTCTGATGGTTAAAATGTCGCTTAAAACATCAAACAAAACAGATCTAAATGTTAAAGAAACAGTGGAACACCTAAACGCTGTATCCCGGGAAAACCAGACTCCTCTGTGGAGGGATATTGCCGAAAGAATAGGTGGCCCAAGAAAGAATTATGCTTCCATAAATATAGGCAAAATTTCAAAGGTATGCAATGATGGTGACACAGTCGTTGTCCCCGGTAAGATACTTGGTGGAGGATATGTGGAAAAGAAGCTCAAGCTTTCCGCTCTCTACATCAGCGAAAAGGCACTGAGAAAGATTTCAGAAGCTGGAGGAGAGTTTATACCACTTAAAGCCATAGCAGATAAGATTCCAAAAGGAACAAACGTCAAGATAATGAGGTAATTATATGAAGGTTATTGATGCTTCAAACTGTGTTTATGGGAGACTTTCAACCATAATAGCCAAAGAGCTTCTCAATACTGATGAGAAGATTGTTGTTGTAAATGCAGCAAAAGTTGTGGTTACAGGTTCAAGGAAATATGTTCTCGAGAGATTTCTTTCAAGAAGGGATATCGGTAGTGTAAGAAAAGGTCCATACTATCCAAGGGTTCCAAAAGCAATACTGAAGAGATCCGTAGGGGATATGCTTCCAAAGAAAACTACTAGAGGTAAGGAGGCACTGAAAAGGTTCATGGTGTACGATGGTGTTCCTGCTGAATTAAGGGATGCAGAAAAAATTACCCTGGATAAGGCTCTTAATAACAAGGTTAGCGGTTTTGTCAGCCTTGCTGATATAGCGAAGAATATGGGAAGAGAGGTGAAGATAATTGAGTGAAAAGGTTTCTGATACAATTATAACAACAGGAAAAAGGAAGACTGCTATTGCCAGGGCTTATACAAGAAAGGGTACTGGAAAATTTTTGATTAATGGGGCACCAATTGAGTTATATCCTGTGGCTCTTTTAAGAGAGAAACTGATAGAGCCCATAGCCCTCATAGGTGAAAAGGCCTCCGGTATAGACGTAGATATAGAAGTTCAGGGTGGGGGTCTGACCGGGCAGGTGGACGCATCAAGAACTGCAATGGCTAAGGGCATAGTCAAATTCTTGAATGACCAGACCGTGGAGGATATTTACAGACAGTACGACAGGACAATAATGGTTAACGACATAAGAAGAAAGCTTCCAAAGAAACCCATGGGCAGGGGTGCCAGGGCAAAGAGACAGAAATCCTACAGGTGATATGAGTGATTATACCTATCAGATGTTTCAGCTGCGGTAGAGTGATCGCATCTGATTACACAAAATTTGAGGCACAGATTTCTGAAATCAGATCCAGAAACAGGGAGCCAACTCCTGAGGAAGTATCCAAAATAATGGATGATATCGGTCTGGATAGATACTGTTGCAGAAGAATGGTTTTATCACACATTGAGCTTATTGATGAGATTATGCCCTTCTCCTGATGGGAGATTTTTAAGGGACCGTGGGGTAGCTTGGTATCCTACCAGCTTGGGGTGTTGGTGACTTGAGTTCAAATCTCAACGGTCCCATTCTATATGCAGTTTAGTTTTTTGTAAAAATTAGACAAATAATGTTTTTTAAAGGAATAATTTGGTATTTGTATGTGAGGTTTTCTATTTTTATCACATTCTGTAAATCTTCAGGATAACTCCCGGATTGGCCCTGAAGATCAACCTATTTTTGACTGTTGATTTCCTTAATTTTTTTTATAACTATTTCTCCTGAAATTTCTTAATAGGCTGATATATCACTCTATCCAATGATGATCTTCAATTCACGCACCTTCTATTCAAAGCATGCAAAGATAAACTTCACCCTCAAACGTTTCAATGTTGTTACAATTATATGTGAAAATTGAAACATTCTCTTAATAAGCGCATAGGAATATTCAAATGTGATCTCTTTCTTTATATCCTGAACTCCCGAGGTTTTACCACCACGATATCTTATCAAGAGCCTCAAGGATTTCCTTCTGCTTCCTTGTCCTCTCAAGTTCCACAAGATTTCCGCTCTGGTCTTCTATCACATGCAGTTTCTCAAGTTCCAGGAACATCCTCTCTAAAGAATACTTCTTCATGAGACCTGATGAGATCATTCCCCTCATGAGTGCATTTCTTATGATCAGTGAGAGGAAGAACACAAATATGGTTCCACGAATTGTGGATTCCTTCCTCTTCCTCATGGGAAATAT
>NZ_JBLSDF010000026.1:0-25407 GCF_052315355.1 Cuniculiplasma thermophilum | reverse complement strand
CCTGATGGCAATCCTGTCTCATTGAATTTTACTGAATAGGGTGCAACAGGTTTTCCAGAGGATATTATACTTACAGATCCTGAGTTAAAGTTCGTGACGTATACGTACCTGTTGGATGGATCAAAGGCTACTCCTTCTGGTGCTGATCCTACTGGAATTGTTGAAACCACACTGTTGGTTGAACCGTTTATAACGGAGACATTGTTGGAAAATTCAATCGTCACATATATGTATCCGTTGTATGAATCAAAGGCTACTCCATATGGATTTGATCCGAATGAAATTGTTGAAACCACACTGTTTGTTGCACCGTTTATAACGGATACACTGTCGGAGCCATAATTCGTAACATATATGTATCCGTTGGATGGATCGAAGGTTTCGCCATTTGGGCCCGATGCGACTGGAATCGTTGAGACAACCTTATTGGTTGAACCGTTTATAACGGAGACATTGTTAGAGCCATAATTCGTAACATATATGTATCCGTTGGATGGATCGAAGGCTGTCCCTTCTGGTTCTGATCCGACTGGAATTGTTGAAACAACCTTGTTGGTTGCACCGTTTATAACGGAGACGTTGTTGGAACCATAATTCGTCACATATATGTATCCGTTGGATGGATCGAAGGCTACTCCAGCTGGTTCTGATCCGACTGTAATTGTTGAAACAACCTTGTTGGTTGCACCGTTTATAACGGAGACGTTGTTGCAAACATCATTCACCACATATATGTATCCGTTGGATGGATCGAAGGCTGTCCCTTCTGGTTCTGATCCGACTGAAATTGTTGAAACAACCTTGTTGGTTGCACCGTTTATAACGGATACTTTGTTGGAAACATCACTCGCCACATATATGTATCCGTTGGACCAATCGGGAGATACTCCATATGGAGAATATCCATTTCCCGAATTTACTACATTACCGTTCAGCAGTGTGTTGTTCCACAGGAAAAGAGTATATTTTACATAACCGGCTTCTGATGAATTGTTGCTCTGAACCATTGGCGTAATACTGGAATGTATTTTCGTTATGGTAGTCCCATTAACATGATCCGTTGAGTACAGAAATGGAGTCATGAGAAATGCACAAACTACAATAACGACAAATACCTGAAGCAAAAGCATCTTTCTTGGAACGAGTATTTTTCTCATATAATGGGATATATATAGAGTTTAAAAGTTTTTTTGAATTTCCAAAATTGCATTAAATTTATCACTACAAAAGGCTGTTATTCCCTTGTATTTTGTTTCTTGTTCAATTTTCTTCTTAAGAAGTTTCTGTCAAAGGAAATTAAGTGTTATAATACAATATGAAAAATTCAGGGCTTTGCTGCCAACACTGTCCATGTTGAAAGGAGCATCCCGGATGAAATGAGAGACATGAAGTGCCACACGTGTGGTGAGTAGAAGTCAGCATGAGTGGATTGAAACGAGGATGAGGACAAAGAGACAGCGAAGCAGGAAAAGGTGGATGGATTCCGAAATAACAGGAGATGAAGACAGTATCCAAAATTTTGTTTAACATTAACATGGAATCATTCCCTCATCAATGGATAAATTTCATGAAATATAAGAGGATGCCACCTTAAAACAACGAAATGAGGCAATGAATAATGGAAGAGTTTGATAAAAAGATATTGGAAATTGTAAGGAAGACAGTGAAGGAGTTCATGGAATCTCTCATGAATGGAGAGATAGAGGCATACCTTGAAGAGAATAAGGGATCAAGGAATGGATATTATGAAAGAGATCCTGGGACAAGATACGGAAAGATTAATGATATGAGAATTTCAGGGTAACGAAATGTAAACGCCGGTTCATAATTTCGCATTTTCACTGGAATAAATGCCAATGAATCTTTCGATCGATAATCCTTCGATCGATTCCAGACCTTGCAATTGCATTTTTCAAGACTTTCTGAGCCGAATCATAGTCCATTGGATCTCCACCTTTGAACGCTACAGAATCCAGATTTATTAAAAGATAAGCATTGAGATTATTTCTTTGCGGATGTGCTGCTGTCCAATCACTGAAAAATGCCACTGAATCAGCTGCAAATCTCACATTTTTTTCTTGTCTTTCTCTTAACATGTATCCTGATTCCATATTCATCAAAAGATACATCTCTAATTCACAATCTCAGAAACTCCGATACCCTGCATCCAGAATCGTGCAAGTGCAATGAGAAATTTATCCCTCAGAGAATTGGCTGAAGCCAATATTTCCATAACCTCAGATTGTGAAAAATCCTCAGAACGCTTATTTGCTTTCGATTCCCTAATTTTCAATAGATTAGCGATTTCAGGACAGATGATCTTAAATTTCGAGAAATAGAACCTCTTCAGCCCCATCTTGAAATCACGGAGCTTATTTGCTGAATACGTTCCGTTTCTTCTGGACTTTGTCGTTTTTAGCTTTGTAATCAATTTCGTTATATTTTTCAAATTGGGATTCAGGAAAGCATCTCACAAAAACTCTGCGAGAAGACCCTATATTACTGCATATGAATAGATTCTATGAGTATAACTTCTTTAACTGAGACCGATTCAAGAAATTCCTTTATAAATTACTTTGCCGAATATGAAATATTGGCTTTCTCTAATCGCTCCATCTCCATTGCTAAATTCTCATTAATATTATAAACCGATGTATCCATTTCAAACTATCAGATAACCTTTACTCGAATACAAAGATTATATGTGGTTAATTTTCTAAATCTTTGCATTGTAATTCAGATATTATTGAGTTCTGTTTGAAAAGTATGGGAGGAAAATTAAGTCACTGTTTTATCCACATTGTTTCCAACACTCGGTGCGAGATATAAATAAGAAATAACGGAATGTTAGCATATTGAGTCATCTGGTATGCTTAATGTTTTATCACGTGGATAGTATAACTTTAGGAATACTATAAGTTCCAGATTATTTTATATTATTAGTATTAATAATATTTTAATAGAATCGAAGAATGCACCTATCATGGCATTAATAAGTGATGAATATAGAGAAAAATTAACAAAAAAATTTGCAGAAGTATTAAAGGATCCTGTTACAATGAAATTCTTCACACAGGATGATGAAAAATGTCCTTACTGCAAAGACACGCTTGGTCTCCTGCAGGAAATGACAGAACTCAGCCCAAAGATCAAACTTGAGGTACATCAGGTGGGAGATGAGGATTCAAAAAAGTATAATGTGGAAAAAAGTCCCGTGACTGTTTTGATATCTGACAGATTTCCTGATGGAAATGTGAGATACTTTGGCATCCCATCAGGCTATGAGTTCAGCTCCTTGATAGAGGATATTGAAACCTTTTCCACGGGAAACGTGGAACTGAAGGAGAAGACAGTGGAAATACTGAAAGCCATTGAAAAACCAGTAAACATAAGAGTTTTCATAACACCAACGTGTCCTTACTGCCCATCAGCAGTCAGAACAGCTCACAAGTTTTCCCTGGTTAACAAAAATATAGTCAGTGATATGGTAGAGTCCTATGAATTTGAAGAGGAATCAGAGGAAGCTGGAGTTTCAAGCGTTCCACATATAACCATAAATAAGGACACAGAATTTGTAGGTGCCCTTCCTGAGGATGAATTCCTTTCATATGTGATTGAAGCAGTCAGTGACAAACACTGAAAATCATTTTTTTTAAATACAAAAATAATATTTAACAACCAATAAACCTATTAAATCTGCAGCACTATTCCAATATGGCGTCAGGTGAAATTTTAAAGGGAATGCTTGATGAATATGGGAATAATGAAAGTGTTAAGAAAGAAATTGCCGGAATGAATAAGTCTTTTCAGTTTGTTCCAACCGATGGGCAGGAGTATTTTGTTAAAATTGAAAATGGAGAGGTAAAGTTCTCCATGGGCAAGGACGAAAAACCCACCGCAACAATAACGGCAACTGATGAGGTTCTCACAAATCTTTTTACGGGTAAAATAGACCCTGTGATGTCCTATATGACAGGAAAGATCAAAATCTCTGGTGACCTCATGAGTGCAACAAAAATAACAGGAATAGTTAAAAAAATGAGGAAGTGATCTCATGGATATAAAAAAGGCAACGGTTATTGGTTCAGGTTTAATGGGAAGTGGGATAGCTCAGGTAATTGCACAGGCAGGTTTTACCGTATCTGTATATGACAGTTTCCCTGAGGCATTGAAAAAAGGCAGGGCATCCATAGAGAACAGTCTTGAAAGACTAGTAAAATCTGGAAAGATTAAGGAAGATAATGTAAAGGATGTATTTTCAAGACTTAGTTTTACAGGCTCACTTGATGAGGCCGTTAAGGATTCCGATATAATTATAGAGGCCGTCCCTGAAATACCGGAGCTTAAGGAAAAGGTCTTCAGTGATATTGAGAAAGTAGCCAGACCAGATGCTATTTTAGCAACAAACACATCAAACATAAGAATTACAGAAATTGCAAAGGTTCTCAAGAATCCGGAAAGACTTGGTGGAATGCATTTCTTCAATCCACCAGTTTTGATGAAACTTGTTGAGGTAATAAGGGGAGAAAAGACATCGGAGGCTGTTTTTGAGACCATCTATGATTTTTCCAAGAAAATCGGAAAGACGCCAATAAGAGTCTTTAAGGATACTGCTGGATTCGTGGTGAACAGAATAAGTGCACCTGAATCCCTTTATTTTATCCTTCTTCTGGATAATAAGGTTGATACACCGCAGGCCATAGACTACTTTGCAAAGGGACAGGGCCTTCCAATGGGACCGTATGAACTTATGGATTATGTTGGCGTGGATACTGTTCTTCACTCTCTTGAATACTATGCAAAAACCCTAAGCCCCGACTATGGGAAAACAACCATAATAAAAAAGATGGTGGAAGAGAACAGGCTGGGTATTAAGACCGGAACAGGTTTTTACAAATGGGAGAATAATAAGGCCCAGATACCAAAATCTGAACCATCTTCAAAGGTTCAGCTGCTAGATGTTTTTGCTCTTGAGATTAACGAGGCTGTTAAGTTAATAGAGGACGGAGTTGCAACTCCTGACGACATAGAAAAAGGATATTCACTTGGAATGAACAGGCCGTTTGGACCAATTTCTGTGGCGAAGGGACTCACAAATAAGGAAGTTAAGGACAAACTGAATGAACTTTATGAAAAGTTCCATGTTGAGGTGTTCAGGCCTGCCAAATCCATTGAAAATGGTCTTTTAAAGGAGGCAATATCGGGCGGTTTAAAGAATGATAAGACTCAGAAGAAAGAGTCGGTTCAGGAAGATGGGGAAAAACTTGTCAGAATCGTCAGAGAAGGAAAGGTTGCCAGAATAGAGATCAGGAATGGAAAAAATAATCTTTTAAACGGAAAGGTTCTCGACCAGCTGCACGAGGCCATTCAGGAACTCTGGAACGACAGGGAGGCCAGAGTTGTGGTGGTTGCAGGAAATGACGCCGTGTTTTCAGCAGGTGCTGAACTGACACAGTATATTCCAGATGCCTTTGAATTTATTGAGAACTCCAGAAAAGGTGAAAGAACTTTCAGGGAACTGTCTGAAATGCCAAAGATAGTGATCGCAGAAATGAGAAAATATACCCTTGGTGGCGGTTTCGAACTATCCCTTAACTGTGACATAAGGATATCAACTCCAGACTGCCTTATAGGCTTCCCTGAGGTGACACTGGGACTCCTTCCAGGATGGAGCGGAAGTCAGAGGCTTGCAAAATTGATAGGCCTATCAAGGGCTACCTCTCTCATATTGACAGGAGAAAAGTTTGATGGGAAGAGAGCAGCAGAACTTGGAATTGTTTACAAACTCTATTCCGATGAGGAGATCAGAACCAAGACAATGGAATTTGCATCAGAACTGGCTGAAAAGGTTTCCCCAATTGCAGCTGCCTTGACAAAACGCCTTTTGAACAAGGGTTCTGAAGTTCCCATGGATGTCGGCCTTGAAATGGAATCCATAGCCATGGGTACAATATATACCTCCCAGGACTTTATGGAGGGTATCTCCGCCTTTGTACAGAAGAGAAAGCCTGAATACAGATTCAGGTAAAAATTTCAAATTTATTTCCTTGAAAAAAGAGTGATACTCTGTTTTGCTCTTCCATTAAAAAGACTTTTTCTTTTAAGAAAATCCTGCTTTTAAAATTATTATGGGAATAAGAATTTCATTCCACTTTGATCTTATTTCACATTTAAAAATTTGATTTTAATTTTTTGTCTCTCTTGATTTTTTATATTCAAGTGCACATTTGACAAGATTCATGTGCAGTCTTGACGGATTGAGTGGCCTTGATTTGAATTCCGCGTGATATTGAGAAGCAATGAAATTCTTTCGATCCTTCAACTCAAGTATCTCCATTCTAATCCCCTGATCGTCCTTTCCGGAAAATATCATACCGTGCTTTTCTATAATTTCAATGTAGGATGGATTTACTTCGTACCTGTGTCTGTGCCTCTCGAATATCTTTTTCTCCCCGTACAATTCCATTGCAAGCGTACCTTCTAATATGTCCACCTCCTTGGCACCCAATCTCATTGTTCCACCCATATCCTTAACATTTACCTGCTCAGGCAGTATATCGATTACAGGATTGGGCGTATCCTTTGCAAATTCTGTGCTGTTTGCGTCCTTAATTCCGAGAACATTTCTGGCAAATTCAATGACTGCAACCTGAAAACCAAGGCAGATACCTAGAAATGGCACATTGTTCTCCCTTGCATATTTAACTGCGGAAATTTTCCCTTCAACGCCTCTGTATCCAAAACCTGGGGTTACAAGAATTCCGTCAAGGTCCTTCAGTATGGATATATTATCCTTAACCAAGTCAGAATCTATCCATTTGAGTGTGACTCCGATACCAGTGTTTCCGGTTGCATGATTGAACGCCTCCTTATGACTGATATAGGCATCGTGAAGTTCCGTATATTTCCCTATTATGCCTATTACAACATTTTCATCAGGATTCATTAGCTTTTCCTTGTATTGTGTCCATGTATCCACAAAGTTTGATGTCTGAAGATTGAGGTTTTCTTTTATTATTTCTATGGTTCCCTGTTTTTCTATTATCTCAGGTACCTGATAGGCGTTCTCAGCCTCATATACGCTTATAATGGCCTCCTCAGGTACATCTGTGAAAAGTGAAATTCTTCTCCTCGAATCCCCCGTTAATGGTTTAATTGATCTGCACATCAGTATATCAGGCTGAATACCAATCTCCTTCAGTGCCTTTACACTGTGCTGTGTTGGTTTTGTCTTCTGTTCCATTTCCTTGCCAATTTCCGGAACAAGTGTTACGTGAACGAATGTGACCTGCCCCTTTTCTTCCCTCCTTAACTGTCTTAGAGCCTCTAGAAATGGCATTGATTCTATATCTCCAACTGTTCCTCCAACTTCAATCACAAGCAGGTCAAGTTCCTCCTTAAGTGATACCTTTCTTATTCTTCTCTTGATTTCATTGGTAATATGGGGAATTATCTGAACTGTACTGCCCAGATATTCTCCCCTTCTCTCCCTCTCTATGACCTCCTTGTAAACCTTTCCTGTAGTTATATTATTGTCACCGGATAGACTCTTGTCAAGGTATCTTTCATAATTGCCAAGATCAAGATCAACTTCACTTCCATCATCCAGTACGAAGACCTCCCCGTGCTGATAGGGATTCATTGTACCAGCATCATAATTCAGATAGGGATCAATCTTTAAGGCACTAACTTTCAAACCACTGTTGGATAAGATGTGGCAAAGACTGGAGGCAATCGTCCCCTTTCCTATACCCGAAAGAACACCTCCAGTTATAACAATATATTTCATTTTTCACTGAATTGTAATTAAATATTAAATTTAATTGTAATATTGTTCCTTTTGTAAAACTCCATTCTATTGGTCTTGATCTGGATTCAGTAGTTCAAATATGAACACATCAACGAATCCGTTTCCCGGAACATAGTGATCCTTTTTCATTGAACCAACCTTCTGGAAGCCATTCTTTTCCAATACTCTCATGGATGATGGATTTACGGAATATACGTTAGTGTACAATTTCCTCAGATTCATCTCTCTGAAAGCGAATTCAACCATCAGGGATGTGGCCTCTGTCATTATCCCTCTACCCCAGTAATTGCTGTTCAGGTAGTATCCGATGTGCCCCCTTCGATCCTTATCAATGTCATTTACGCCTATTACGCCTATGGTTTCCATGGTCTCATTATATTTTATGCTTAGATTGACAGATTTGCCTGCAATGTTTGCGTAATTATCTATCCATTCATACTCTTCAACCAGTGAATATATCTTTCCCGGTGTTGAAAGGGTTCTGTGAACTACTGGATCATTTATTATTCTGTAAAGATAGGGTGCATCCTCCCTGGTAAGTATCCCCAGAGAGGATATTTTCCCCTTTTTAATCAAAACTGGTTCCATGGGAAACCGATCCTTTGGTTCTATATTATTAATGGTATTGATTCGCATCCTTTGAACTGACAACTGGAGCATGCAAGAATTAAATATCTGGTTATTTTATGGATATTTATTAAATATGGTTTCTCATTCTCTCCTTCCACAGGAAATTTTCGGTTATTCTCAATTCACCATATACCTCGTATTAATTCTTATAGGTATTGCCCTGACCTTCCGGGGAAAGACCGCATGGAAATTCATAACTGTAGCTCTTGGAGCGTACATAGGTTTTGTGATTACCGCACTTTTGATCGTGAGATTGCATGTTACAGGAGCACCAGATATCCTGATTTTGGCAATTGGAGCAGTTCTTGGTGGACTTATCTTTTCCTTTGTAGCCCAGGTTGCTGTGTGTGTTGCACTGGGTGGGGGGATTGGACTTGGCATTTATATTTTCACACCTGCTGGGATAGTTTTTGCGGCCATAGTAGCACTCATTGTTGTGGTGATTGCCTATATAAGATTTGAAAAGGTATCCCTGTATGTTGCTGCATTTGTGGGAGGACTGGCCATATGGTTTGCCCTTTACGGTATGGGAATGCCAAATGTCAGTGCACAGGTATTTGCAACTGCCATAATGATAAGCGGCATAATTCTTCAAAAATATGAGGAAGAAACAGGAAAAAATCAGAATAAACCAAAAAGACCTGGAAGAGAAAGTTCTATTGATGATGAGTACTAAGCTTGTTGATAAATTCCACCGCATCGCAATTGCAAACGTAATCCGCCATGTGGTATATTGGGGCCTCAGGGTTATTGTTTATGGCCAGTATGGTCTTAGCGTACCTCAGCCCGGCCATATGGTTATCCATGCCGGCAATACCGATGGCAATGTAAAGATCTGGAGAAATCGATACACCCGTTATACCAATCTGGGTCTGACTTGGCATTAGCCTCATATCGACTACAGGTCTCGTGGCACCAACTGCGATACCATTATCCTCACAGAACTTGACTATCTTTTCTATATTCTCTCTTCCCTTTACTCCCCTTCCTATACCAACAACAACAGGTGATTTCTGCACCGGAATAAAACGACTTTCAATCATTTCAATCTTGTTTATCCTGTATTTGCCAGAAGATGGGAGACTTCTTGTTTCAACTGAAAAAGACTGATCTGTTATGTTCATTCTGAACATTCCTGGTCTGATTGTGGCCATTTCTGGCTTTGTCCTTGAGTATATTTTTGCAACTATTCCTCCACCAAAGGCTGGCTTAAACTGAATAAGTTTTCCCTTTTCATATCTGATGTCCACACAATCGGCAGTAAGTCCAAGAGAACGTTTTGCAGCTATAATTCCTGCAATGTCCCTCCCCATGGAGTTTGAGGGAAAAAGGACAAAATCAGGATTCTTCTCAGCGATTATATGGTCAATTTCCTCTGCCAGAGAGAATATGTCATCACCTTGAAAATATATGTATTCTGATGCTGTCATGCCCTGGAGATCTTCTGGTTTTATATTTCCTGCCATAACCACTCTGAATTTTTCCTCCAATGCAACTTCGTTGAGCTTTGATGCTATTTCCATGGGAGTAAACGGATCACCAATAGCTATCCCCAGAATATTACCATTGGAAAAATCCCCATTTATTTTGACCATGTCGATATTTTGATCCTTTTTCCTGTTTTTTATGTGCTCAGATATCATTTCAAGAGCCGTTTCTTCATTGATCAATTCACCCTTTCTCTGATTATTTATGGACTCCGTGCCATCAACCACAGTCAGTGATCCTTTACTACCGTCAAAATCAAGATTCAGAGTCCTGGAATCAACAGTTACAATCCTTTCCGTCATATCGGGCGCATTCTCATCCACCTTCCTGGCTCTGTTAATCTTTTCACTTACAGACAGCAAAAGGGGAAGCTTTGTTTCAATATATCTTATTCCGCCTTCGAATTCCTGCCTTATCTCAACCCTATCTTCCTTAAATTCAATCTTTGCCACGTTGGAAAAGAAATCCATGTTTAACATTGTTGCAGTCTCAGGTGGTACCTGAGATGTTTCTCCATCCAGAGAATACCTTCCTGCCAGTATTAGATCAGGATTTCTTGTTTGAACGAATTTTGAGAGTATATAGGATGTCGCCCAGGTATCAGATCCCCCAAACTTTCTATCAGTTATCAGAAAGGCTCGGTCTGCACCCATTTTCAGAGCTTCGTTGAGCATTGTTGATGCCTGTGGAGGACCCATTGAAACAACTTCAACTTCCGCTCCTGAATTTTCTTTAATCCTTATTGCCTCCTCCAGTGCCCTTCGGTCATAGGCATTCATATTGAGAGGTACATTCTCTCTTATTATTCTCCCTGTGGAAGGATCAAATTTAATTTTATTTACATCAGGAACCTGTTTAGCCAAAACTAGTATTTTCATACTTCAACCATCACATCCCCGTTTTCTACCTTTACGTGATATGATTTGAGGGGAGAGATGTCACCAGAACCTTCTGGAGGGCTTATTACACTTCCATCCGTGGGATTAAAGGTTGCAAAATGATTTGGGCATATTAACTGGTGGTCATCCATGAAACCATCAGAAAGATCGTATTCTTCGTGCGTGCACAAATATGATGTGGCGTAGAAGTTGTTGCCATCCCTGATGATCAATACCTCAGTATTTCCTGCCTTAACCTTTGCAAGGTCTCCGTCCTTCAGACTGCTCTCTTTTCCCACTTTGTACCAAGTCATAGTTGTTCAATAATTCCAAGGTATTTAGAATTATTGAAGTTTAAATGTGATGTGATCACAAGGGAATGAAAAGGATTAATAAAGTTTATAATATGGAGTTACGTGGATGAATCTGGAAGAACCAACAGATCAAGCCTCAAAGTCATTGAAGGAATCAAGAAAATAGGAAATCCTTCCCTTTCAGAGCTTTCAAAGGAGCTTGGAATATCAAAAACCGCCGTACTTAAGCATATATATTCACTGGAAAGACAGGGATATGTACAGAGGACATATGTTACCACTGGGAGAGGAAGACCAATTTGTAGAATTTCTATAACTGAAAATGCAGCCAGTGAACTTCAGAACATTTATCAGCAAATTGCACAGGAGGCTCTATCTTACATAGAAGAGAATTTCGGATGTTCAATCATAAACAGGATCATGGAAATGAGAAATGATAAACTCATTACAAAATATAAGAATACCCTGAATCAGTTGGATTATGGAGAAATGGTGAAGAAGCTTGCTGAGATAAGGGACAGGGAAGGGTACATAGCTGAAAGCGACCATATAAGCGAGGGCATTTACCAGTTGAAGGAGTATAATTGTCCACTCATAAAAATAGCTGAAAAATACAGAACAGCCTGTGAATATGAAAGAAAATTTTTCGAGGATTTGCTTGGAATGGAAGTTTCCATAGTAAAGACGGTCTTCGACGATGTTCACGGATGTACATTCCTCATAAAGGAAAAGTACTGATATATTAAAAGGAATAGACTCAGAATAGATTTTCATGGAATGTTATAAATTTGATTCAGTGATAACCATACATGGATGCCCAGGAAAAAAACAAGATCCTAGAGGCTGGAAAACTTGGAAGGATGGCTTTGGAATATGCCCAAACCCTCATAGAACCAGGAGCCCTATTTCTGGATGTTGCCGAAAAAACTGAAAATTACATAATTGAAAATGGAGGAAAACCCTCATTCCCGCTTAATCTTTCAATTAACAATGAAGCGGCTCATTATACACCTGCGCCTAATGACAAAAAAACATTCAAAACAGGTGATCTCGTTAAGGTGGACATAGGGGCTCAGGTGGACGGATATATTTCAGATAATGCAGCCTCCATGGAGGTTGGAGGAAAGGGGCAGTATAGTGATCTTATAGACTGCTCGAGAGAGGCATTGAATGCAGCCTTAAAGGTGCTGAGACCAAACGTTGAGATAGGAAAAATTGGCGCTGCCATAGGTTCAAAGATTGAATCTTTCGGTTTCAAGCCGGTTAAAAATCTTGGTGGCCATGGCATAAAAAGATACGACCTCCATTCAACCATATTCATTCCCAATTATGACGATGGCAATGGAAGGAGAATAGAACCTGGCCAGCTCATTGCCATAGAACCCTTTGCATCCACTGGTATAGGGATGATACACAACGGACCAGGAGGAAACATTTACATATTCAGTGGAACAAAACCAAAGAAGGGAGATCCTGTAATTGAAAACTTTAACACTCTTCCCTTTGCAGAAAGATGGCTTGCCAGGGTTATGCCTGACTATAAGGACTATCTGAGAAAAAATCTCTTCATGAAGCAGATATCACATTTCTCTGTGCTGAAGGAACATAAGGGAGCCATGATCTCCCAGGCTGAACATACTATTCTTTTTGATGGGGATCAGGTTATTGTTACCACTTTATAGTTCCAGTATCTTTTTCATGGCCAATTCGAGGGTTTTTTCCATTGATAAGTTTCCAGGTATCATAAGAAATTCCTTTGAAAACAGACCCATTTTTATTGACTCCAAGTATATCTCATAAACATTTTTCAGATAATCGGCCTTTTCAAACATCTTCAATTTCCCTGATGAATTGAATCGATCCTTGAACATTTCAGAATTGAAATCTATGAATATTGTGAGATCAGGTTGTATATGGGATATGGAAAGTGTGCTATTCATCCACTTGTAAAATGATTGGTAATCAGAAAAGAATTCTTTTAGGTACACTCCCTGATATGCCATGGTTGAGAGGGTGTATCTATCACATATTACTGTCCTCCTTCTCTTCAGGTTGTCTTCTATCTCCCTGTTGTGCCACAACCTATCCCGAAGAAACATAGCTGTAAGAATAAGGGATTCGTCCTTATCCAATCTATTAAGTATATGAAGACCTTCGTCAATGTGCTCGGTGGGTTCATGAGTCAATACAACATCACGGTTCATTGAAACCAGTTTCGAAAAAATGGATTGGGAAAGTGTAGTTTTTCCTGATTTGTCTATTCCCTCCAGAACTATGAATTTGCCCTCCATTCTATTCCTGCCAATCTTCATTGTCTTGGTATATATTAGATTTGGCGAAATGACCTTGAAGTCAAATCAAAAGACCAGATTAGAAAAATCTTTCAAAAATGATTTAAACAACATCTGATTATACGCATATGTCTGGTACTGGTTTTAACACAAGGGCTGTTGGTTCGGGAGAGATAAAGGATGAGGATTATGGGAACGTGGTAACACCCATTTTTGAAAATGCCACCTTCATCTATCCAAATAATAACCCATCCAGAAAGGAAGATAAGAATACGAAGGATTCCTATATATATTCAAGGTGGGGGAATCCAACTGTAACTGCTCTGGAGGAGAAATACGCATCACTTGAAGGGGCAACCCATTCTCTTGCATTTAGCAGTGGTATGGCTGCCATTACCACATTGATGTTATCTCTTGATATGAATAGGAAAAAGATTCTTTCAGTCATAGACCTTTACGGTCAAACCTTAAGTTTCTTCAAGAATAAATTCACGAAAATGTCCGGGAATATGGTTGAACTTGTAACAACAGATTCATTGAATGATATGGAAATAAGCTCAAAGGAATATGGTGCGGTATACCTTGAGAGCATCACAAATCCCTCCATAAAAGTGGCCGATATCAAAAATATTGGAAAGAAATGCAGGGAAGAGGGGGTAACACTGATCGTAGATGCAACATTTGCATCACCTTTTAATCAGAATCCTCTTGAAATGGGCTCTGACTTTGTTGTACATAGCGGAACAAAGTATCTAAACGGCCACTCCGATACAATGTCTGGTTTTATTGGAAGCAACAGGGATTTGACTTTACAGTTTGACATGAGAAAAAACCTGGGCGGTACAATAGACTCTTTCCAGGCTTATCTTGTTCAGAGAGGTATGAAAACTCTCGGATTAAGGATGGAAAGACACAACAAAAACGCAATGGAGATTGCAGAATTTCTGCAGGAACAATCAAATGTATTGGAGGTCTTTTATCCTGGACTTGAAGACAGTCCATATCATCAAATTGCAAAGAGGAATCTGAAGGGATATGGAGGAATGTTATCCTTCAGAGTAAAGGGCGGGCTTGAAGGTGCCAGGAAATTCATATTTGCCCTTAAACACATATCCCCCGCCCCAAGTCTTGGTGGTGTAGAATCACTTGTGACCTTACCCGTTGATACTTCCCACGGTTCAGTTAACCCTCAGGATAGAAAAATTATGGGAGTCACCGAAGATATGGTGAGATTGTCTGTTGGAATTGAGGATTCCGACGATCTTATTGAGGATATTTCTAGATCTCTTTCACAGATAGCTTAGAATTGCCGCCATTTGACTTAACTCTATTCTCTTTTTCTATATAATAGAGGAAGAAACCAATTAATATGGTTATAGTGCCAATATAAAAGGCTTTTTCTCCAAGGGCAAACATGATCAGGGCCGAGAGTAATATGGAAACAATTTGAGTGATCGGATAAAGCGGTGAGGAGAATTCACCTTTCATCTTTCTCCTTCTTAGTATTACCACGGCCAGTCCGGTAAGTGAATATGAGAAGATGACACCAAAATTGGAGGCAAGTGCAATGCTCTGAACATTTCCTATAAAAAGTGATCCAACTGCAAGCACTCCCACAAGGAGAGTTGCTCTTTTTGGTGAATCTGCTTGCCTTCCCTGAATCCATTTTGGCAATAATTTATCCTGACTCATCTGAAGAAGCGTCCTGGAACCTGCAACTATCATTGATACTGTAACTGTGAAGGTTGCTATTATGGCAACCAGATCAACAATATATTCTACAATTATAGGAGCATGAGCAAAAACCAGGGCATTGTAAAGAGGATCAGCTGTGATTCCATACTTTGAATATGGCATGAGGGCAAGCATCCCAAAGATAATCACTATGTATAGGGTTGTGCTTATAATTAATGCAGCCAAAATGGCAAAGGGAACGTTTTTTCGGCTATTTTCAACCTCAGGGCCAAGTGTCGCAATTGTATTGAACCCAGAATAGGCGAAGAATGCCAGTGAAGCTGCTTCAATGATGCTCTCTGGACCATCTGGTGCAATGGGCGTAAATCTTGAAAATGTCCAGTGTCCATAGAAAATTGCCACAGTAATGAAAGAAATGAGACCAATGATGGTTATGAATACAAGAACATGCTCAACCTCTGCCACCCCGTTAATGCCTCCATAATCAAGGGCAGTGGCTATCATTATAAGAATTGCAGCCAGAATAATTATTCCGTATGATGGAATTTTGAAGAATGACAGCATATATGAGCCAAATCCTATGCTAACTGCAGATGCCGCAATTGCATAAGATATGGCTCTGAGCCATCCAACTACGAAACCAGCGGAATCGCCAAGGGATACTTTTGTAAATGAATAAAGACCGCCGTGAGATACGATCTTTGATGACAACTCGGCACTGTTCAGTGCTATGGTAAGAGCCAGTATGGCTGTAACTATAAAGGCAATTATGGCTCCTGGTCCTGCATCTCTTATTGTGGTTCCTGCCAGCACAAATATGCCGGCACCAATTATATTCCCAAGACCAATAAAAGTAGCCTGCCACTTATTAAGCATGGAGTGGCATATTTTAATCTGGAATTAGTTTTTCTATGTATCTATTCTAAGAAAATTTATATCGATTATCGATATATACCCATAATGGAATCTTATGCCTCAAACCAGAATGATTTCGGTTACATGAATGACCTGAGATCAATGTACATAATAATGAAATACCAGATCAAGTTTTATCTGAAGACTAGACGATTCATTGCAATGCTAATAATTGTTGCACTTATTACATCTCTTACAGTGGGGATAGACCTATATGAAGGTGTAGCAAAGAGCACAGCTGGAATTCCAAATTCAGCAGCATTTGTTTCCGGAGGTCTTTCCGGCACCCTTGTTCTTTCCATCGGAGTTGTTGCTGCCTTTTTTGGTGGTGATGCTACAAGCATTGAAACAGGAACAAACTCGGGATATTTCATAATGACACAACCAGTGAGAAAGATTTCAATCTTAATTGGAAGATATCTTGCCGCAGTCTTACTTGCCTTTGCGCTCATACTGATTGAATATGCTGGTGTTGCAGGTTTAAGTCAGGATTTTTACGGAACAATAACTCCGAATATACTTCCATCCATTGTTGAAGCACTCTTTCTAATAGGAGCATTCATGGCTCTTGCTTTTCTCTTCAGTTCTCTATTCAAGAACCCACTAATTGGAATTCTTTTCTCCGTAATCGTATTCGTCATTGTTTTTAACATTATATCGGTAATACTTGAAGTTACCAATATTGAACCCTGGTTTATACTCACCTATGGAAGTGATGTTGTGACTGAAATACTAAATCCATCTGCAATTCAGCATACTTTGATCAGACATGTTCCCGGTGGAATTTCCATAACAACCTATCAACCCTATATATGGGAAGGAAACGTAATAATGGGAGGGTATCTTATCATTTCCCTGATTTTGTCATACGTAATATTCAGGGTTAAGGAGGTGAGGCCGCAATGAGCATCAGTATGAGCCTGGAAGTGAACGACCTTTCAAAAATTTATGGAAAATTCAAAGCTGTGGATCACATCAGTTTCCATATAGAAGGCGCGGGTGCTACTGCCTATCTTGGTCAAAATGGAGCCGGAAAGACCACGACCTTTAAAATGATGACGGGACTCATAAAACCGAGCACAGGAAGCGTCAAAATTGGAGGTTACGACATAGTCAAAGATAGAAAGAGAATTCTTTCAGGAATTGGAGCCCTTGTGGAAACTCCGGAACCATATCCATCCCTGACGGTTGAGGAGTCCATGATGATGGTGGGTGAACTAAAGGGAATGAAGAAAAAAGATGTGGAAGATCACATTGAAAACTTTGGGAAAAAAGTGGAGATCCCTGATCCTTCCAGAAAGGTAGGCACTCTTTCAAGGGGTCAAAGGGCCAGAGTTGTATTTGCAGCTGCCTTTCTAAACAATCCATCCATCATATTTCTGGATGAACCGACAAACGGTATGGATCCGGCTGAGAGAAAAATCATTCGTGATGTTATCCTGGAATGGAAGAAGGAACATATGATAATGCTGAGCTCCCATCTCCTTCAGGAAGTGACTGATACCTGCGAAAATATAATTTTCATAAATCACGGAAGATTGGCTGTGCAAGATAAGACCAGAGAAATAGAGAGAAAATTCAACTCTAAAAGTGTCAGGGTTCAATTTCTGGATAAGGTTCCACTTTCAGATATGTTAAATGCAAATCTTGTCAGTGCGGAGAAAATAGAGGAGGAATCTGCAAATTCTTTCATTGTCTATTTCGATGGAGCCCTTGAAAATAAGGCACAGATACTAAATCAATGCATGAGATTGGGAAGAGTGATATCATATTCCGATTACGAGTCTTCTCTTGAAGAGGCCTTTGTAAATCTAATAAGGGAAAACAGATAATTATAATCCTTATTTTTTTGGTTCGATGTTTGAAAGAATTACTTGGTCTTTACTGAAATGGCTTTTAGAAGGGAATTATTCCAATGCGTGCGTAACTTACTTATTTTATATTGAATTTTATCACCATTATCAATATTATGATCATCCATATGAAAAGTAATGGCAGAATCCATTATGGCACCCCTTGAAATGAGCTAATATTTCGTTCCTTTCATATTCCGCCATACTGTTTCAAGGTTATTTCAAATTTTCATCTCTGTTTCCATCTATTAATCTCAGAAAATTGCCAGTGAAAATCTATGATGAGAGATTGAATTTATTCCTTCACCTTCTTTAATTTTATATCTCTTTAACTCAACCGAAGTGAGGTGATGAGCCTTTGTTGATTTATATTCCCTAAGATCTCTATAATGTATTATGGAGTGCGAAAGTTGTGCAATCACATATTGGTATAAACCATCGTTGCTTGATCATTATTAAAGGGTTTAATTCTCCCTATACTTTGAGGAAATGCGTTTTTAAATTTGAATAATCATTTTGGCTTCTTTTATTTTATGAATCATTGTAATTGGATATACCAATAGCTGAGAATAGACTTGGTAAGGGGATAAAATAGTCATAGGATAAGTATACAAAATATACGCTGGTAAGTAGGAAATAAGCAGACACATTTATGAGATTCTTTAAAAGAAAAGATTAAAAAAGATTATAATGTAACTTATGTGTTAATGCAAATATATACTGAATTATGATCATTTCCAATGGAAAGCAGGATGATTCGTCTTATTTCCAGGGTATTAGAAAAAACCGCAGGTAATGTTTATTATTTAAATTGTCATATTATTTAGTTTATTATCAATCACACAACATATATGAAAAAAGATACCAATATTAACATTATAGATGCCGTAAGCATTGACCTGTAATTAATTAATTTTGTTCTTAATTGTGCAAAGCTAAGTGTCAGAATTAAGACAAATTCTACTTCAAGTATATCGAAAAAATAGGATGCATTACTCAAATGAGAAAATCGCAATAATACTTCAGAAACAACCGGAAATAATAGTGCAAAAAAAAGTAACGTGCTTATTAGATACTCTTCCTCTCTATCAGGCGTAAGGAAATACTTGTGAACGATGTAATCTATATTGTATTTTGTCCTTATATTTCCCGAAATAGAATACTGAAACATGTTAGAATATGGATCATAATTCCAGTGAATTTCACTGTGACGTAAAGTCACTTCATTGTCCTGAGAATTTGAACCTTTATTATCTATAAAAAAAACCATTTCTTGATTTTTAGTTACTGCAAAGGGTGAAGGACTTTTACTAATTGTTAATCCCTCCTCAAGATTTGAAAAGATACTTATAGTCTCCTTATCATAAAAACTAATTTTATCATAGTACTGTGCTTCCTGAAATATAATGCCTCGCTTTATTTTTGATTCACTGATATAGTTCATAAACAATTTTTCTTGATGCCCAGGAGGTAATGGCTCATTTAAAATAATCCACAATAAATAAATTTCATTTGATCTAAATTGATTTATGATTTCCTCATTAATTTTCCCGTTATTTCTTTTCAATATTTCGCTTTTAGGTAGATATACAACATTTGTATTCTTTTTATCTAGTATATCTAAATCATTTCTAAAATCATCAATTTGTAGTATAATCTCATTAATTTCGTCATTACTTCGATTTTGGAACGTTAATTCTTCTGTCACGTATTTTTTAGACTCACGTGCTGGATGGTTATAGCTAATTCGTCTTGTCAGGATTTCTAAGCCGGCAGGAAAGTAAAACAATAACACTACCCTTTATGAAAATCATTTTTTGTTTTTCTTAATTGGGTATTCATATACTCGTTTCCCAGTCAGTATATTTACTGAAGGAAGGTAATCCCCACTTTTTTTAGGTTTTTTCCTTACTTCTACATAATCGCAATCTAGAATTTCATTTACAATTTCGTTTACATTTTTCTTATTTTTTTTATTATTTTCGTATGTACTTTGCATATTTCCATGCCTTTTTTTATACTATAGATTATAACTTGTATTTATAGTTAATTAGATCATTTTATTATCATATCTTCATAATTTTGAGGTTTTGTTTGAGCATTTGAATGTACATTCCTAATACCATTCTTTTCATAATTATCCACCCCCGTTTCATTGCATATTCTTTTCCATATTCACTTCATATAATGTCTCTCACATATGCATTTGTATAATTTCCATTTTGAGTTTTCTTCAGTGTTGTTTCCTGCCTCTCTGACAACTTTGATGACCACCTCCTTGAATATCCCGGTATTAAGACCCTGGTATCCTTAATGATTTTGTCTCTTCTGCCATGAATAGCCCATCGTATTTTTTGTACCCAATTTTCTTGAAGCCTTTTCTACATGATCGCCTTCATACCTGTATCTTATGAATAGAAGCCTGCTTATTATATTTGAGATTCTCTCGAGATTTCTTATAGTCCTTTTTAGAACTTTTTCTATGATTTTCCCCTGAATTTTGAAGATTTCGGGTTTGCCCATGAATATGTAATTATTGTAAATAAAAAATGCCAGTAATGAACTATGATTAGATTTTATTTACGAAAAAGCTGAATCGTTTCAAAGGTAGTACACAAATACCCCTATCATTCTGAAAAACTGGATCTGTCTAACTCTTTCTAAGGGAAGTAATGAACCTTTGTTGATTTATGTTCTCTAAAATCCCTATAATGTAGTGTTGAAAACGAACGTTAACATAAACAACTATGAAGCAAAATTATTCTCGGGAAGGGATTTAAGGGCCACATTATTCCTCAGAGCATAAAAATACAGTAAATATCTAAACATCCTACGATAGATTATTTCACCACCTGATGCTTGTAAGCACATAATCCCTTAATATAAAATACAGTGAAATATAGATTGGCGATTAAAACTATTGCTGCCCCACTTCTCAATTTTCCAATAAATACATACAAATGATTAAATAACGATCTAATAATATGGTTTTAGGTGATTGAATGGTTAAGCTTGAAGATCTAGACTACAAACCAAAGCCAATAGATGAAAATTTTGCCGAGGATACCACAAATTACCCGGTTACTGGTAAGCACCATGACCATGAGGTAAGAGCTGAAGGCATTCAAAGAATGGATGCAGATGGAAAGCCATATCCTACCAAGAATGGGATTCACGGAACCAAGGTAGCAGTTGATTGGGAAACCTGCATAGCAGATGGTGCGTGCATGGATGTTTGCCCAGTTAGCCTATATGAGTGGGTATTGAACCCAGGACAGATGGGAACAGGCAACAGTAAGGACATCTCTGGTGACAAAGAATTATACGCGAAATACAGAACTGACAAATGCGATCCTGTAAGGGAAAACGAGTGCATATTCTGTATGGCATGCGAGAGTGTCTGCCCGACAAGAGCAATCAAAATAACACCATAAACACATATTTTTTATAGCCCCGTGGTGTAGTGGCCAAGCATACCGGACTTTGGATCCGATGACGGCAGTTCAAATCTGCCCGGGGCTGTGGACTTTAATATGATCCGAGTTGTAGGTAGAACGGGATTCTCTGAGCGTCTGGAGAAGAGTATGAAGGTCAAGGATATAATGGAACAGCTCAGGCTTTCTGAAGAAAGATTTGTATCCCTGCTGAATGGAACTCCGGTTACAGGTGATGAAATTGCCAATCCCGACGATGATTTAGCTTTTATTGAGATCTTCTCTGGCGGGTAGAATAGGCCTCCTGTAACTCATATATTCCTTGTAGCTTTTCTGATCCTTTATTTTTTCCCAAACATCCATTATTTCAATGCTGTCCTTCAATTTATTTATGTTATGTCCGAGATTCAATTTCCCAATATTGTTCATTAATATTTCTTTGAATTCAGTCTCCTCACGATAAATGTCAAAGTAAATTCTTCCGGATTCAATGTATGGACCCCTCCTTCTCAATTTACTGTTAGAATACTTATTAATAAAGGAAATGGAATTAGAATTTTCAGCCGGTGGTCCTTCCCTTTTTTCGAATTTTTTAAGTTTTCCATCTTCCAACTCTATCAATATATCCATATTTTCTGAGTTTAATAAAATGTGACTGTTAATGTAATGAAAGCCTTTTGAAATCAATAGATTTACAATACTCTTCTTTGCAAGTTCAAGTTGAGGTGCAAGGATGTCATCTATAATGTCTGGCCTTGGGAATCTTAAAATTGCAATGTAACTTTCTTCTATGGCGTTAAAATCAATATTCACCTCTTGATCATAGGTAAAGAAGAAAATGTCTGGATCGTTTATATAGAACTTTGAGGCCACCTTCAATACGGAGAGATTTGTCTCATTTACAGCAGCTGCTGCATTCCTCTGTTCATCCACAGGATCTATTATGACTACTGGTGAATTGAATCTTGAAGTTAGTTTCTCTCTCCCAATGATAAGATTTCCCTTTAAATTGGAAATATATTCCATGAACTTTTGAAAACTTTTGAATTCCAGAATTATGAGTTCACAGACATATCCGGAAAACCCTGATGTTTTCAGTTCTGAACCATATATCCCCTGCCTTTTCATAAATAGTTTTAAAAGTACTGCCTCCCTCTTCATCTCTTCACTCATCACCTTTTGCATGTATATGGTGTGAAGAGGTGTACGATCAACTGAGGATATTATGCCACTGTTCATTTCAACCTTGTAGCATGGCACTATATCCACCTTAATTCCATTCACCAGACCTGAAACATAGGGATGTTCCGCATACTTGGCCAGCCCATCCGGTATTATTTCAAAACCGATGTTAAGTCCGATCTTTTCAATCTCTTCCCTTGAATACTTCTTTGAGAATCTTATAAAGATGTCCAGATCACTGTTCTTTAATTCCGTTCCCCTCGATTGAGACCCAACAAGGATAGAATCAGCTTCTATCTCCATCTGCTGCAACCTATCATCTATCCTGCGAATTATTATGCTTGAAATTTCCTTTTTTTCCTCTCTTTCTCTTTGACTAGGGAGGTATCTATTAAGGACATAATTGAAATCGATTTTGCTTTTGGAGGCCTCCATAAATTCACGCTTATTTATTTTATGATTTTTCAGAAAGAATTTTCATTATTGCATCCGCAGGTTCTCCCTCACTTGCGCGAAGAGATGCCAGGGCCTTTTCCCTTGAGCAGTTAGCCTGTTCCATAACAAGCTTAACATCAGCCTCGGGAAATTCCTCCTTTTTCTCTTCCTCTTTTTTCACTGTTGATTGAACTTCCTTTATATTACCTGTGATCTGGAATGTTTTTTGCCCCTGAGCCTCAATTGCTATCACCTGTGGATTTTCAATAATATAATTTTTTGGACCTGCTTCCATGATTATTCTCTTCACGTCAGTCATTTCTGTGGATTTTATGCCCATTTGCTGCATCATTCTTCTCATTTCTCTTGAATTCATCTTTCCAGGCAACATAAAACTACCAATACAACTCAGGATAAATTATTTATTGTGATTCGGTAAAGGAAAAGATGCTTCAATTCAAAATACATTTACCATTAACAAGGGTTTAAAAAAGGGCTCTTTTTGGAGTCAAAATTAATTCCTGTCCGACTAAGGATGCATATACCATTTTGTTAAAGTTGAAAAATTTGGTAAATCTCGCAAATGTTAAATAAAGCGAGAGTATTTGGAGACTATTCCATACTAAGCCGTGATAGCTCAGTAGGGAGAGCGCCAGACTGAAGATCTGGAGGTCGCTGGTTCAATCCCGGCTCACGGCATTCCATACTTGGTTAAATCCTTGCATATCTGAAGAAACCTTTTTTCGCAATTACTTTATATGTTACGGGTGCAAATTCTGGGACATATTACCTAAGAATTAGCGAGTTAAGGTTACTAAATAAAACAGGAAATTTTACACCTTCAAGCATCTAATTCATAAAGATTATTTACCATGAAATAGATGCAAAGAAGATATCTATGGATGTTAATTACGATGATTTCATAAAATACTGCAAAACCCTAGAGGGGCAAACTTTAGATACCATTGGTAAAAGAAGTTTATTTACGGTTTTTTCTGTAAATGAAGATAAGATAACATTCCTTCTTTTCAACGGGAACTTTAGAGCGACCCAGAAATTTATAATTCAAGAGGTCTTAAAAAAATTTAATGATAGCTATTCCTTGAAGACTACATCATATACGGATATAACCCAAGCATCTTCGTATACCTTAAGTCTAATAAAGAAATATATAGAAAGAGGATGAATTAGAGTCATTATGTGGTAAATCACTCATCACGAAGGACGCTTTTCAAAGGGAGACCGCTCCCTCATACCTTCCCCTTCGGTCTATGTATATAGAGAAAAACGAAAACGAAGGTAGTCGTGGTGACCGTGTCCGGCCAGATGACCCACTTGATATAAATCAAAATTCTAAGAACACTGAAGAATCATCTGAAACGGATACTTTTGATCCTTTAATTGCAAAAGATCTTCCAGGAATGGCTAAGGAAGAAATAATGGATCTAATTGTTGAGAAAATGATCCAGAAGGGTCAAAAAATGAACAAGAAGCCCGAAGGCATTCTTTAAGAATTGGCTAGTATGGCCTACAAAGAATTGAATATGGAGGTGGATAGAAATAACAAAGAAGATTAAGAAACAAAGCAAATGAAGGAAGGTGGCTGATTCCTTTCACCTTCGGCTAAAGCATGTTCTTGGTGATGCATCGCTTCTGAGCCTCCTTGCCGCATTCGAAGTCTTATCAATACCTGCTGCAATGGATATTTTTGGATTTGCGAGGTTAATTGCAGGGTTACATGGATAAGTGTTGCCCTAATCAGTGGTGGTGTGGCTCTGTACCTCCATGGGGAAGAGTAGACAAAATTTATATTTATTGGCGCATTCTATATCCGTGGATCAGTCTTATACAAAAACTCAAAAGAGTAAGTCAACTCTTATTCTTTCATATATAATGATGCTAAGCGGTGCGCTCTTATTGGCGTACGCTTTTGGCGCATTCAACTTTATCTAAACCTATTTAAATTACACAGTTTTCAGTCAATTCGTTTTTATTCAAGTCAAATTTCAAATCAACGTTGACATGTCAAAATGTATATTTTGACATGCTGGGACTTTGCACAAGGGATATAACGCTTACACTCGGGGAAAGCCTCAATTATAAAATATAATATATCAGATGATTCCTATTCCGTTGAGTATCAGAAGAATGCTTCCAATCATACCTGCAATATACAGATATTTGATTATGTCCACTTTCTTCCTTCTATACACGTTCTTTTATCTCACATTGCTATTTATAAGTTTTCTTCTCTTCATGATTAAGGTATCCTGCGGCCAGTCCTGAAAGCATTGCTGTTCCGAACCATACATCAGAAGCCGATACTTTTGTCAAAATTTTAGTAACCTGACTTTCCGAATCTTTACCACCATTAATTTCTGATTTGCGGCTTTATTACTGGTTCATGAACAGGGAGAAAGCTTATTAATAATGGTGGTATTTCCCACCATTACATCAAAGAATCAGGTAATTGAAAAAACTG
>NZ_JBLSDF010000025.1:0-26664 GCF_052315355.1 Cuniculiplasma thermophilum | reverse complement strand
GGCAGTCAATCTGTAAAGCGGCCTCGCAGGCCAAGAGACAAGACGACTGCCTCTCCGACTCTCACGCTGACACCGTCATGTCAACGTGGCCAAAAGAACTTTTTTCATGACATCTGTATGGATCAAGCTTTGATCTTCTCTTCCTATTCCTTTTAACCAATGATTCTGATTTCATATATTTCCTGACACTGTTCCCGGATATATTCAGTTCCCTGGCTATTGACTTAATGCTCATTCCTTTATCTCTCATATTGCGTATTATTCTCCACTTCTGGATCATACAACTCAGACCACTGTCATGGCATGGACAGGGGTCAAAATTAAACCGGCGATAGGGGTCACTTTTATTCCGGCGAAAATGCACAATTATGAACCGGCGTTTACAGCTGTCCTTGACCCCATATTGCATCACTGCACTGTCATAAACATAAAGGGTGAATCTTACAGGCTTAAGGACAGGAAGAAGAATTCATTACAAACAATGAGGAAGGGGTGAAAAGGGAATGAAAACTATATGTAAATGGGGTCAATTCCAAACCGGCGATTTTGCACAAATCTTGATCGGCGTTTACAATTACACTCCCCTTGAACGTCTGTCCGTATACAGGGATCGTGATTCCATAGAGAAGGCATTCCGCACATTGAAAAATGATCTGGACATATTTCCTATGAGGAAGAGGAAGGAATCCACCATTCGTGGAACCATATTTGTGTTCTTCCTCTCACTGATCATAAGAAATGCACTCATTAGGGGGATGATCTCATCAGGTCTCATGAAGAAGTATTCTTTAGAGAGGATGCTCCTGGAACTTGAGAAAATGCATGTGATAGAAGACCAGAATGGCAATTTTGTTGAACCTGAGAGGACCAAGAAGCAGAAGGATATCCTTGAGGCTCCTGATAAGATATCGTGGTGGTAAAACCACGGGAATTCATGATAGTAATTCTCCTTCATTTTTGAACAGTAAAATAATGTTAGAAATAATGAACTTTGATTAAAATAAAAAATCTCATAATGACTGCGTCTGGTCTAATTTATTGTAGGTGATAACAAGTAGTCCTTATAGCAATAGGTCATTGCAATCAGTGAATATTTAAGGATGCATATGAAATGACTTTTCTCGGATGAGAATTGTCATTGTTTACAGATTAAATGTGGACTGATATTGGTAGGATAGTAAAGAAAGACATTAATATTGGAAACTGTTAAAATAATAGGCAAAAGAATTATTAACCAAAGACAAATAAAAATTTCGATTATCAGTTGGGGTAATCCTGAAAATTACCATTTACAGCAGATCCAGATATCAGTAAAATTGAGGCCAGCAATAGAAGGAAGATACCTATATAGAACATAAAACCTGTCGTAATATTAACATATATGTTTAAACTCGGAAAATATTTATGAATATAGGCATAAATAAGATAGAAAGCAATAAAAAGAATAACTGCATAGATTAATAGTATTCCTGCTATATATAGACTTCCAGCTAATTTAGCAAGGTCATTATTAGTGAAATTACCCAATAATCGCACTCTGCGTCCTGTGGATATTATCCCGAATGGAAATAAAATAGCAAATATAAAATAACCAAAAAGAATGAATACCACTAATATCGTAAAGTAATTCGGAAATACTAGAGGATTTTCTATAAAAATTATTATTAGAAATATTTCCATTATTACTAGGAATCCTGGGATAAAAGTACTGATTGGTGACCTTATTTTCGCATTAGTTAAAACTGCTTCATCCTTATAAATTTGTAAGGATTTACTGAGATGTCCATGGGAAGCAATTGAAAACGATAAAAAAATCATAGAGCTAAAAAAGGAAAACATCATAAATAATAGCCAAGTTATTGGCATCAAGTTCAAGGAAGTAGTTTGCAATAGCACAGCAGAACTTGATTGAATTGCTCCTCCGTACAAAGGGAAGAAATCGTAAAAAATGTTAGAGGAGGGTATAAAATTGAACAGATATAGAATGAAAAGAAGGGAAATAGTTGCGCCAAAATTTATAACTCCTAAGGCAAGCATATTAGATACAATCTTACTTTTATTATCAAATCTTTTTTCATTATGTTTTTTCGTTCGCCGTGAAATTATCAAAATGGGAAAAATTATAATTGCAACGAGGATAAAAAATTCTAAATACTCAAAAAGGTATGGAACTGCTTCTTCAAATTTTACACTAGTAAAAGTATTCTGGAATGTAGCATTTTGTACTGATACAGCATCAGTTAACTGCCTTGAAACAGTATAAGTTGACATGCTCTCTGATCCAAAAGGAGAAGCAAGCAAGTGATGAACTTGATCAATTATTGTTGAACCTATCGAACTAAGTGATGCTAGTAAGTTTGTTAATATTGCTATATTTATACCCGTTTCAGGAAGAGACAGAAAACTTTGGATTTGAATCTGATAACTAGTAATCAAACTATAAATCTGTGAACTATCATTTCCATAATTAACAGTATACACAGAAAGATTCATCAAGTTAGAGTTCATATTTGGATTAGGGAGAGCTATACCGTTAGCCACGCTTTGTATCTCTGGCTCTATTATATTTAAAATGCTGGTAATTTTATTTCCACAGTAAACCATTGGTTGAATCAATTCATAAATAGTTTGGGATGTAGATCTCAGTTCCTCTATTGAGGCTGCAAGGTCTGGATCAACTTGCTGAAGAACCTGCAGAAGCGTTAAATTGACTGAACAATATGTCACTCTTGTATTGTAAATCGTATTAGTAATTCCTAATATTTCATAGGAATAATTTGCAATCGGGGCGGCGCTTGAAGAAAAATTTCTGATAAAAGAGTTCATATTACCTATATTTGATAAATTCATAGTTTTAATATATCCAGATTCCTTTATATATGAATAATGTTCAAGAACCTTCACCTGAAGCGTGTAATTGTTCACAATTGAATAGTAGTTACCAGTATTAGTTATCAATCCGTGATCCGGTTCGAGAATAATAGCATCACCATTAAAAAAACTCAATTTATAATTCATTCTTGCTATTGCATAATTAGTGCCATTTACAGTTAAATTACTTTCAGGCAAAACTTTAAAATCACTTAAAAAGGCATCTGAATGAAGAGTTAAAGAATTCTGCTTATGATATGCACTGTCCACCCCAAGAGCTAGTGGTATCACCATAATCACAACTAGTGTCGACACAAAAAGGGGTAAAAGATTAGGATGCTTTCCACTCATATACAAAACTAAGCTGTTAGAGGTATTTAAATATTTATTTCGACACAAATCAGAAATCATTATAAACATTATTTATCCTCAGACTAAAAGACGATGTAGTTGTGAGAATCGGAGGCGGTTATTATGCAACTTGCCCCTTCAGGACGTTAGTCAGAATTGCCCGTGCTTCGACTCGATTTCATACCTTATTTGATAGGGTGAATAGGAGTTTGTCGAGTATACGATTCTAAATCTCACGGAATCACTAGAAGGTGATTAAAATGTAATTGGTTTGGACTTATATGAACCTTCCGTATACGGTAATGAAATTGAAATTAGGAAAATAATTGCAATATTAATGCCCAGAGAAACCTTGAGAATAATATATATAGATGGACAACGGGTTCTTATTGAATTACAAGGATCATGATGTTGTAATAGAATCATCTACATCAGGCATAGCGTCCCAAATCTTGCGTAGACATGAAGGATATCCATTTTTACCTCCTTGGAATAAAGTAGATTGCTGGCAATGTATTAGAAGATTATATTATTTTGAGGTTTGAAAGGAATGGGGTTATGTAATCATATCCTGTGAGTTGGATTTCTTACTAAACGGATAACTTTTCGTTGGTATGGATCATGTTTAAATAAAATTCACTGGAGGGATTTTATATTTTATATTAATTGTGCCTATTCAGAACCTCCTGCGCCACAAAATTAAACCTATGACGAGTGGAATAACGGCCCATGGAAGTATAAGAAGAATAGCCTGAGTAAATGAAAATATGGAAATGACGATGAGTGCACCACCGAGCGGTGGAAATTTGGAACTCACGTATAAACTGAAAACCCTAAAAGGATCTATCATGGACACTGTATTGACTGTACTGGCATTCTCCGAGAATCCAGGGCTTATGACGTTCAATAATCCATATATTGCTCTTATTAGATCGCCGAATATATAATACATAAACATTATGGAAATAATGGGATAGGCAATGATTTTTGTGAGGCTTCTTAGTCTTGATGCAAACATGAAGGTCAGTGAAATACCAGTTAAACCTAGAAGTGTGAAAAGGGTGAACAATCTCAGAATATAGTGCAATGGTGGAAAGGTACCGTCAATGAATTCCGTTGTCTCATAGGATACAAAGAGTGTAATAAGAGTTGTCGCAAGCATCACTATGATCACCGTCAGGTATTTTCCTATGAAATAATGCCTTCTGTCGAATGGCATTGAAAGATAAAATTCAGCCTGGCCAGATGAAACGGGGATACCAAATGTGAAAATTGATAAAATGATCAGGAAAAAGAGAAAGAATATGGAAAGTGGATTCAGATATTCAAGGAAAATTTCTCTTGAAAGACTATAGACTGAGGGGACAGAATAGAGGAGAAGCGTATAATTATTTGCTGACGATACCTCATTATTTCCTCCCTTTGTCAGTAAGTAGAAATTTAAATGTCCGCTTGTGACAAGATTCGTTGATGTCCATGTCCCGTTCACCTTATCTTCAAGAATACCTTCGATATCGGTCGTGGTTGATGGGTACGATAGATTTATGACCTTATGGTAAAAACCCCCCAGGTATCCAAGGTTAACAACTGCACCATCCGACTCCAGTAACCTGTATTGTCTCATAGGGGCTTTCGTAAAATTGCTCGAGGCGTATATCATTTCAAGATATCCCTTGTATGCGAAACCCCTGTCAAATACTGCTGTATAAAACATGTAACTGTAATTTGAAGATTTCTCAGGAAACACGGACCCACCATGATGACTATTTGAAATGGTAAGAAGCCACATTTTGTCTGATCTGAATGCCACTTTTCCCATACCTGACTGATTGAGTGTCATATTTATGATATGCGTTTTATTTCCGCTGCTGAAACCATCCAAAGACTTAATTGGAGAGAAACTGACTTCAATATTGACCTTCGAGAACGGTCTTCCACAGGTGGCATGATAGAACTGTGCGGTTACATAATAGGTACCATTGTAGTAAACCTCTGTATATTCAAGCTGTCGACTCGCACCGATTGAGTTATTTTCCTTAGGAGTGTTTGCAAATGCAAGCATAGAGCTAGTTATGATAAATAAAACAACTATGAGAGCAAAGGCCTTTTTTGTTAAGCTGTTTCTTACGATCTTGTATGTCCTATTCCCTGATCGCTTTCCTGAAGAATTCCTCAATATCCTCACTCTCTTCCTTAACTGACATCACATTTAAACCAGCACTATCCAGTATTTCAGCTATTCTGTATGATTTTCCCTGACCAAGCTTGGGTTTTCTTATTACAATTTCATATATACCTTCCACAGGAAGCTGAACAATATTCACTTCACCATACTCATTCAGATCACCTTCAAGTTTCTTGATCATTTCCTGATCAGGAGACTTAACTCTTATTCTTATTAAACCATCAAAATCAAGAGCTGATACTTTTGCATCTCATACAATGTTTCCATCTTTAATTATAACTATCCTGTCACATATTTCCTTTATTTCGCTAAGTATGTGTGTTGAAAGAAGTATGGATTTTCCCTGTTTCTTGAGGTACAGCATATGGTTTCGTAGAAATTCTGTTCCCTCTGGATCAAGTCCATTGAAAGTTTCATCCATGAGATAGTTTCCTGAATCCTGAAAAAGACCAATTGCAATATGGATTCTCTTCTTCATTCCATTTGACATACTTCCTATCCTTTTGTTCATATTCCCTGTCATGGATACTCTGGCCATAGATTCCTCGAAACGCTCCTTTATTTCTGTCCTGCTGTATGAAAGATAATTTCCAATCTCCTGGAAAATATCATTCGGCTTTTCCATGGGATCCAGCATCGGGAATTCAGGTACCCATGATACCTCTGAGGCAATCTCTAACTTCCTTTTGATTATTGATGTACCATTGATGAGGACGTCACCTGTTGAAGGGTGCAGTACACCACTTGCAATCTTAATTGTTGTTGTCTTTCCGGCGCCATTCAATCCGGCGAAACCAACGATCTCGCCCGGAGATATTTCAATTGATACACTATTCAAAACATTCTTCTTTCCAAAATCCTTTGAAATGTGCTGAATACTTATTGACAATAATTGTGCATGTTAAATTTCTTACTTAACTCTTTTGTTAAATTAGAAATAACGATATATATTAATTATTCTCGTTTAAAACATGAAGTATGGAAACGCAATAAAAATTGCATCTTTTGCAGTGGTTATTTTATTCATTGTAATGTCTGGAGCTGCATTTACAAAAGGAACAGTTGTTGATGAGAGGAACCATGGAGCAGAGCGAGTGTTTTTAAGAGATATGAGTGCACTAAAGGACTACAAATATCATTACTGAAGCAACACTCGCCTTGTAAAGAGAATAACGGACTTTAATTGGTCTGGTTACTGATTTTTTAATATGCCATGGTATACATTTTGTAATCCTGAAACCGTAAACTGGGCATCAGAATACGTTCATGTTCCCAACAGTGTAAAGCCAGCACCTGCCTATGAAACCAATGTACGATCTTGTATATCAGGTTGGATTGCTCTGGCTAATAATAACAGCGTAACTAACATATGGAAGGCGGGATTTTCAGCAAACCCTTACAATGATCATGTTGGTCTATTTTCCGAACATTTCTACTGCGGTGTCGAATATGGTGCATGTTGTTATAATTATGAAGCACACAGCAAGGAACCTGTCACCTTAGGATCAAATCTTTACATCTACCTGAGTTTCAGTGGAAGCAAATTCTGTGCAGTGATATCAGATGAAACCAACAACGAAACCTACTCAATGTCAAGAACCTTTGTGAATAAAACTCTGAATCCAAAATTCTTTCTTTCAGTAATAGAAACGCCAGAGGTTGACGGACAGATCACATCAGTTCTAGTATTCAATGAGTTTCAGGTTAATTCACTCATATATTTTAGTGGCGGTGAGTGTATATCAGGAGAGAACTCCCATTCCACTGGGAGCTATTCAAAATACACCTTGTCCCAGTACATAAATTCAGAGGGTCAGAATCAGCCAAACATAGAAATATCATTTAGCAGTAGCTATACTGTTGACGGAGGTTATGATGTGACATACCTGAATTCTCTTAGAAATTAAGATGCCTCTCAATTTATGAAAATCCTGTAAAACAAGAGAGAAGGGTGGAAACATGATCTCCCCGGACATGGAGTTCATATGTGTGGTGAAGAGGAATATAAGTATAGGCAGTGCTGATTTCAGTGTATGGGGCTATTACCAACCTGACATGGACAGCATTGAGAGATCTCCTTCTATTCATCCCTGAGAGAAAGGATGGACAGGCTTTCCACACCTACCGTAAGAAAGTGAGAAAAACCTGTTGATATATGTGATGACATCGTAAGCATTCAGAGGAATTTCATATCATTCCGGTATGATGGACCATTCCATGTGAGGGTAAGTGACAATGCTGTATCCCAGAGGATTAACAGATATGGCATCACCATAATTGCATTCACTGTAGACCATAATGCGGAATACTTCCTTTGAGAATACCGCAAGAGGCATGTCGTTGAAAAGATGTTCATGTCATCCATGAGATTAACCGACGGAGAAGATGCTCCAGAAATTGCACAATCTCAGGAAGATCATACTGCATGACAGAAAGGAGATCACAACGGAGATAACCAAAAAAGAGGAAGGAAATTCTTGAATTTCTGGACATCAAACAGGAACATGTACCTACATTTCTGAAGAGTTAAGGATTCAATGCAGCACTAAAAAATAATAGATATTTATTTCGTTTATTGCGTTTTCCTTTTCTTTTTGCCTACTTTTTCGGGAAAAATTATGGTAGAGAAAATCCGCTAATCTCCAATAATGAAGAATGCGGGTCTCTGAAAATCCACTTTCTTGGTGAAACTTATTTCTAAGAAGTTTGAACATGAAATAGAAATTAACTATTATTAGGAGGATGATTTAAATATGCTAACATAACTGCGATTAAAACTACTATAATCAGTAACGCTTGAAGTATCACAACTGCAACTATATCTGTGAAGCCTCTTAGATAAAGATATAGTTCTATCTCTGATAACATTATAAAGAATAAAGTTAGTAACGAGGTGATATTAACAAAACTTGAGAAACCATATCCATGTTTTTCACCACCGAAATAACCCAGACTATTCATAAACAAAAGCAAGAAAAGCCCAATCAGTAGAGAGAATAGAACAATGCTTTCCAAATTTAATTTCTTAAATATGGTGAATAATACCGATAATAATGAAATGCTTGCGAGAGCTTCTGAAATTGTGTAAAATTTATTAAAGAATTTAGCATTTTTCAAGTAAGACCACCTAACAATCCTGCGTTAGTAGAATGGCTTCTGCTATTGGCAGAATATTGATAATCGCATACAGAGTAATACACCCAAATATATCTCCGGAAAAACAAGCGACTGCAGCAGCAACAAGACCTATGCCTGTAACGCCTAATGATGCAATTTCTGCGAGGCAAGTAGCCAAGTTTCCATCAATAAGGTATACCCCTGTCATACCTACTTTTTGTTTCAGAATGTGGTCCGGTGTAATTTTTATAAAAGAAGACAAAGATTGCGCTGTAAGTAGATAATAGATGCCAAGGATTGTTAATGCTTTATTTCCACTTTCTAGATATTTCATGGATAGTGAATACATACCTGACTGTATGCTTAGAAGCTGCCCATACAAGTCGGAACTGAAACTGGTGATGAGTACGTCCCCTAAATGTAAATCTCTCCCTTGGTTTGGTTGAAAGGCAATTGCCATCACAGATAGACTTTCACTGTTGTGGCGTGGACCTAGGTTTATTAGTACGTCTGTCATTTTTAGGCCAAAAATGGTGTTATTTGTGGTATATGTTAAAGTTTTCATGGTATAATTTCCTATTTTTCCATAACTATACACCAATTTCACTCCAAACCTGCGGTATTCCTTAACTCCAAAAATTTGAATTACTGGTTTAGATACAGATACTTGGTTTACGGTGCTATTTCCACCACCCTCTAAATTAGGGTTACTGATATAACCACCTTTAGAAACCATGTATTCACCAATAAAATTTGTTTTTCCAGCTTTAATATTTGTGAATCCATTTTCAGTAGAAATCCAATTAATTGCAACATTATGCTCAGAAGTATTGTTAGGGTTCATTCCTGTGTACATTCCGCTCGAAGACACACTAAAAGCAAATATAGCCATCACAACAACTACAAAGAGTGCAATAATTTTTTTTGTTTTTACCATATAATAACAATGAATTTGATAGTATTTATAATTTCTTCTCTCTTATACAGAGATTATCCTGATTTGTGTAAGAACAAATGAAATAACTCCATCAACAATGGATAAATTTCATGGACCATGTAAATAATATTGACACGTATTAACACACCTGTAAATGATCCATAGTGCACCTGAAACCGTTAAGAAAACATATCTTAAGATTAAAGGAAAACATTGAGAGAGCTAAAAGTCAAAGTGATCGAAGGGAACTATTAACTGTATGCTACAGAAGAATTAATGAACAAGAATAAAAAGAAGTTAGTGAAGAAGACTTTGCTCATTGGATCAATAAATGAGAATGGAAAATACAGAGAGAAGAGGACAAAAACAGTATTAAAACAATACTAAAATATAACTACTTTCCATATTCACCTCAGGTAAACGTGTTATGGAATCACTGGACAATGAATATTATAAGCCTATACTGAAGTGGGCAGGTGGGAAAAGACAACTATTGCCCATATTGATCAAGTGTATACCTGATAAGTTCAACACGTACTATGAACCATTCCTGGGTGGGGCAGCCTTATTGATATCCCTATATTCTTTGAATAAGCTCAATGACTCCGTAATATCGGATAAAAATGAAGATTTGTATATTTTATATAAGAATATCAAAGAAAATCCCATGAAATTAATTGATGAACTGGTTAACTTGGAATTCAAAAACAATAAGAATGATTACTATGAGGCCAGGGAACTATTCAATTCAATAACTGATTCAGAGAAAAGGTCCGGGCTCTTAATCTATCTTAACCGCCATGGTTATAATGGTTTATATCGGGTCAATTCCAAGAATAAATTCAATGTCCCTTTCGGGAAATATAGTAATCCTGGAATGCCATCACCCCAGAATATAATGGCTTTATCCAAAATATTCCAATCCTGCACCATTATGAATTCAGATTTTGAAGTAACAATTAGGGATGCAAAAGCAGGCGATTTTGTGTATTTTGACCCACCATATACACCCTTAAACAAAACATCTTATTTCACAGGATATACGCATTCCGGGTTCGACGAAAGGGATCAGGAGAGACTTGCCAAATCATTTGCCAAACTATCGAATAAAGGGGTATACCTAATGGAATCTAATTCAAGTACAGATTTCATAAAGGAACTTTATAAGGATTTTAATGTTTTAGAAGTCGATGCGAGAAGGAATATAAATTCTGTAGGCACCAAGAGGAATTCAATCAAGGAATTAATAATAACAAACTACGATCTATCATAATGTCAGAAGGGTCAGGCACAGGAATAGTAGTGGGGAAGGAAATAATGATAGAGAGCCCTTAAAGTAAAATGACTAAAATAATGGGAAGCAAATCTTCACTGGCAATTAATTATTCAATAATGGATAAAATGCAGACCTCCGATAAGTAATTTCATTAGCATCAATTTAAAATGGCTGAAGGCTCACGCCTCTTATTAACCAATGGAAATCTACACAGCAATGATTTTCCAATCATTCTCTACATAAACAATAGTAGAATGGACTAAGGGTCCAGACCATAAATCCATTTTTGAAACACGTCTATCAGTGAAAATTTAAACAAAACTAAATCATTTAGTTTGTAATTTGGAATCATGGAATTAATCCGTACCGGAAAAGTTAAGGATGTATACGATCTTGGGGACAGGTTGTTATTCAAGTTCTCTGACAGGATTTCTGTTTTTGACAAAATAATCCCTGTAGAGGTTCCAGATAAGGGTGCTTCAATATGCAAGACCTCAGCCTTCTGGTTCAACAAACTCAATCAGATGGGAATAAACAACGATCTAATTGAAGTGAAATCGAACAATGAAATGATCGTAAAAAAATACAAAATTAATGAGAGTGGAGGCTCAAAATTCTGGATCAATTATCTTATCCCTTTGGAATTCGTTGTAAGATACTATGTTGCCGGAAGCCTGATGGACAGGATAAAATCTGGAAAAATAGACTTTCATGACCTCGGGTTCAGAAGTGCTCCAAAGATTGGAGAACCTCTTGAAGAACCATTTTTTGAGATGACCACGAAATTTGAGAAGACTGACAGGCCACTAAGTATTTCAGAGGCAATGGAAATAGGAGGGTTATACAGACACGAGGTTTTAGAGATCAAGGAAACAATATTAAGGATTGATGATATGATCCAAAGGCAGGTTTCAAAGGGAAAACTTATTCACGCCGATGGAAAAAAGGAATTTGCAATGGATAATGATAGAAAGATTACAGTTGTTGACACATTTGGTACTGCAGATGAGGATAGATTCTGGGAACTTGAGGATTACAATAATGGTAAGATAACCGAGATATCTAAGGAAATGGTAAGACAGTATTACAGGTCCACAGGATACCACGACAGACTTTATGAAGCTAGAGCTAAGGGATTGAAAGAGCCCGATATAGATCCATTACCCACAGACCTTATAGAAAAGACCTCCGAACTCTATCGTTCCTTATATACCAGAATCACTGGAGAAAAGTGGAGATACTAAAATCCCATTTCCACATTTGTTTCAATATTTACCCAGAGATGGTGCTCTATCTCGTAGGCCCATAGTGATTCTGGAACTTCAACAAAAACCTTCGATGCTGCGACACTTCCATCTTTCCTGCCATCATCCTGGTCAGCAGGTATCCATTTTCCTACACCCATTGTCACTTCAACATCATTTGGTTCTCCCTTTATGATCACTTTGATGCATTTGTCTGTGGAAAGCAAAGTCTTTAAGATACCCCCCTTTCTTGCCTCAACAATCCTGACGCTACCTATTTTTGATTCCTGAACGACAAAACCCTCGTCCTCGAAAAATAATACCACAAGATCCTTGAGCTTTTCAACGTCAACGTTTTTTCCTATATATTGCCTTGATGTGTATCTCATACAGGGTAGATGCAGAATAACATATAATATTTAATGTGATATTGACTACATGGATTATGCACAAGGTCTGTCCAGAATCTCCTCAAGAATTGGAAAGGCTCAAAGAGTTATAGCAATAGATCTTGAAACGCTGGTTAAGAACAAATTTCTTAACAACGAGAGAATCATTGCTATTTCCTATGCCACCCTTGATGGAAAGTGGGATGTAAAAATTTCTGATCAGACAAAGGAAAATGACGAAATTGAAATAATGCAATGGCTCAATGATGTATTTGATAACTATTCTCCGGAAATTATAATAGGGTACAACCATGCATCTTACGATATACCTCTAATGAACACAAAAATGCTAAACATCCCATTTGACAGACAATTATGGAGTTTGAGATACTATTTTGGAACTTCATATGTTCTTGATATGATGTATGTTTGTGCGCTTCACTGTATGTACCTGAAGGGTGAGTACAGAATAAGAAGCCTTAAGAATGTGGTTAATGCAACTGAATACCGGGAACTTAATCTCATAAGGGCAAAGGAAGAGGCTGAAATTGAAGGAATGAACAAGGGTGAGGCCATAGAATGGCTGTGGAAGAACGATCTTGATAGGTTCAAGCTGTATTGCAAGGGAGATGTTCTGGACCTGATTACACTTTATAAACACATATTTAAAGGAAATATTGGATAGATCAGAGCAGTCCGTATTTTCCTGCTATATTTTCAACGTTTTCAACATAATCTTCAAAGATCCTGAGAATGTCTCTTGAGGTAATGATTCCAGTGTATTTACCATCCTTACCAACGAGGATCCTTCTAATACCATTCTTGCTCATAATTACAGTTACTTTTCTTGTAGGAGTATCCGGATCAACACTTTTTATCTCCTTACTCATTATTTCTCCAATCGTAATATTTTTGGGATCCTTTCCAGGAGACAGAACTTTACTTACAAAATCCCATTCAGTGGCAATCCCAGTTATATTTCCTCCATTCCCAACAAGAACAAATCCCCTTTTCTCAGAAACCATTATTTTGGTTGCTGCTTCGACAGTAAGATCTGGTGGAAGAACCTGAGGTAATGAACTCATAATGTCTTCAGCAGTTAGAACCATAAAACGTGATGGTTATGGAATATTTAAATGAGTTGTTATATGATATTCCCCTGTGCCAAAATGCCAATAAAAATTGAAAAGTATTTAATACATATTGTGAATTGTGAGTGTAGGAGTGAAATTAATGGAAAAAGTAATGGAGACTGGAACAACTACAGTGGCAATTACACTTAAGGATGCAGTTGTAATGGCAACTGAGAGGAGAGTTACTATGGAACACTTCATAGCACACAAGAATGGACAGAAGCTCTTCCAGATAGACACAAAGGCTGGAATGACCATTGCCGGTCTTGTTGGAGATGCTCAGGTCCTTGTTAGATACATGAAGGCTGAACTGGAACTCTACAGATTACAGAGAAAGATAAATATGCCAATTTCAGCAGCTGCAACTCTTCTATCAAATATTTTGAACCAGACCAAGTACTATCCATACATGGTTCAGATTCTTATTGCAGGAATAGATACAAAGCCGCACGTATTTTCTGTAGATGCTGCAGGAGGCTCCGTTGAGGATATTTATGTAAGTACAGGATCTGGATCCCCATATGTATACGGTGTACTTGAATCCATGTACAGCCCTGATATGAAGGTTGATGAGGGAGTAGATCTTGTAATTAGGGGAATAACAGCTGCTAAATCCAGAGATTCAGCCTCTGGTGGAATGATTGATGTTGCAGTAATAACCAACGACGGATTCAGGAAACTTGAAGAAACCGAAGTCCTGGATAGAATCAAAAAATTAAAATTGACCCTTTAATATACCATTTTATAATTTAAAAATTTTTCAGGTGTTTTTTTAAATGGCTTTCAGAGATTATATTGAAGACGCCAGGGCAATCTTTAACAAGCTTGTGCCCGACAACGGGATAACGGATGTAGTGTACGAAGGACCTAATATAGTGGTCTATACAAAGAACGAGGACCTCTTTGCAAACAGAGATGACATAGCAAGGCAGGTCGCCCAGGAAATAAGGCGAAGAATCGCAATCAGACCTGATCCAAGTATACTTGAAAAGGAAGATGTGGCGGAAAAGAAGGTAAGGGAAATTTTGCCCGAATCTGCTGGTCTAAGGGACATTTATTTTGAGCCGGATACAGGCGAAGTTGTCATTGAACTGGATGAACCTTCTTTGATCAATCAGAGAGACATGGAATATATTAAGAGTATAAAGAACGAAACTAAATGGGCACCAAGGATTGTGAGGGCCCCTCCTATGCATTCTCACACAGTAAAAGAAGTACGAGAGTATTTGAGAGAAGTTAAGGACGAGAGAAAAAAATTTCTGAACAGTCTGGGAATGAAACTTAATTCTCCAACAATGGTTGGGGAAACATGGGTTCGACTAACAGCACTTGGGGGTCACAGGGAAGTTGGAAGGAGTGCAACATTAGTTTCGACAAATAATTCTAAGATACTCATAGACTGTGGAATGATGAATACAAATAGTGCCGGAGAGAGGCCATGGGAAGGAGCGCCATATCTCTATCTGCCAGAGGTACAACCTCTCGATTCAATAGATGCGGTAATATTGACACACGCCCACCTTGATCACTCAGGAATGGCACCAATGCTCTATAAGTATGGATATGAGGGGCCAATATATATGACTCAACCCACAAGAGACCTTGCCATATTGCTTCAAAATGATTTTATAAAGGTGGCACACGCTGAAGGCTACAAATCACCATATGATACAAAGCATATTCGGGAGGAATTGAAGAGAACGATTGTTCTAAAATACAATGAAACGACAGATATAACTCCAGATGTGAGATTAACCTTTTACAATGCAGGCCACATTTTGGGTTCCGCAAGTGTACATCTTCACATTGGGGAAGGTCTATATAATGTGGTTCTGAGCGGTGATGTAAAATTTGAAAAGACCTGGCTCTTCAATATGGCAAATAATCATTTTCCGAGGGTTGAAACCTTCATGACCGAAAGTACCTATGCAGGCAGAGACGATTATCATAAAACCAGGAAAGACGCAGCTGAAACCCTTATCAATATAATAAAGAGAACCTTTGAAAAGGGAGGATCGGTTCTGATACCAGTTTTTGCGGTAGGGAGGAGCCAGGAGGTAATGATGGTTCTTGAAGAGGCCGTGAGAAAAGGGATTCTACCAGAGTTTCCTGTATATCTGGATGGAATGATCATGGAGGCAACTTCCATACACGCAGCATATCCTGAATACCTCAATAGGGATCTTCGAGAACAGATAATGGTACAACGCGAAAATCCATTTATGAATCCAATTTTTAAGAAGGTAGAAACAAGAGAGCAGAGAGCATCCATATGTGATTCCACTGAAAATAAAGTTGTACTGGCAACATCAGGTATGATGAATGGTGGACCTGTTATGGAGTACTTTAGATCATGGGTGGATTCTCCAAAACACGCCCTTGTATTTGTTGGATATCAGGCGGAGGGGACACTGGGTAGAAGAATACAGAGGGGTGCAAGAGAAATCACCTTAAGTGAAGGTGGCAAGCAATCCAACTATGAGGTAAAAATAGATGTGGAAGTTGCAGAGGGCTTTTCCGGTCATTCTGACAAGAAGCAACTGTTTTCATATATAGCCACCATGATGCCGAAACCCAACAGAATCCTTGTGAATCATGGTGAGAGTGAAAAAGCTCAGGACTTTGCAAGGCAGGTAAAACAGAGATTCGGTATAGAAGCCTATGCATTAAAAAACCTGGAGACTATAAGACTGTATTAGTGGTAATATGTCAGGAAAAATAATAATATATGAGGTTCTGGACGATTTGGGGAAAGAGAGGAGTCTTAAATCACTGGAAAATTATCTCTCTGGAATTGATCCCTCCAGGATTTTTATTACACTGGAAAATTCCAGTCAGGATGTCTATGATTTTCTATTTTCAAAATATGGAAACATACCAATTGAAATTGTGGAGTGCAGAAATCTTGGAAATGGTGGCAAATGCAATAACCCTGACATAGATGTAAAAAAGAAAATACTCGATTTGGGGCTCGAAACTGTTGCACACTATGTACAGGCAAATAACAAAAGCATTGGTGAAGTAAATTCCGAAATCACACTTACACTTTTCAGGGCATTCTTTATCTTTTATTCCTCAGCGATGCCTGATGAATATGAAGTTTTATTCGAGGAAAGAAGAATGTGCATTTACGGTAAGCTTATAGATAGAAAATTCATGGACGGCGATGTTCTCATCACATCGCCATGGGATTCTTATTGGTTTTACGACAAGTTTAATTGATTATTCCTCTCTTTCCTTTTCAAATTTTTGGTACTTTTCCAAAACATTTCTGTTTATTGAAGGCTTAATCACCTTTAGAGATTCGAGGAAGGTTTCCATTGTAACCATCTCGTCTCCCTTTCCCTCAACAGATCGCATAAATGCTTTCTGGGAGGAGTATTTACAGAGATATTCCATATCAGCAGCACTGTAACCGTCGGTCAATTCACCGATCCTATCAAAATCGATTTCACCCTTTCTCGCAACCTTTGACATATACTGCCTTACAATCTCCGATCTGGACTCCTTGTCAGGAGGAGGTATGTAAATTAACCTGTCAAAACGACCTGGTCTTGTAACGGCAGGATCAAGTTGCCATGGAACGTTGGTTGCCCCAAGAATCAGAACAGGCTTTGATGGATCATCTCTAAAGCCACCCATTTCATTGAGAAACTGTGATACTCCTCTTCTTGAAGCGTCACTTGTGCTCTGGTCCCTTGATGGAAAAAGACTGTCAAGTTCGTCAAAGAACAGTATGGAGGGTGAAAGAAGCTTTGCGGCCCTGAACAGCGAACTTATATTTTTCTCAAAATTTCCAAACCACTGGCTGAACAGGGATGATGGATTAACATAGATGAAATTCATACTAACTTCCTTTGCAAGTGCCCTGACTATAAACGTTTTTCCATTTCCCGGTGGACCATATAATAGCAAACCGCCACCAGCGTTTATATTAAACTCCTTGGCAAGATCTGGAAACTTAAGAGGATAGATTATTTTTGTGAATAACTCCTTTTTTAGATCCTCCATCCCCACAACTTCCTTTAAGGACGGCCCTTCTCCCTGGGATACGGATAGTCCAAGCTCCTGAAGCAATGCCATGGCCTCATCCTTAGGAAGATCTTCTACAACCTTTCCTTTTTTTGGCAGATTCATCTTTTGAATTGCACTCTCAAGGGAACGTATCTGCCTCTTTAAAACCTCCTGTTGGATGATGTCTACAGTTTTCATTTCGTCCTTCAATATCTGAATGGATTGCTCATAGCACTGAGCAGCTTTCTCCCTTTGTCCTGAAGATTCGTACTCTAAACCTTCCCTCAGTAAATTACTTAAATTTCTCCCCTTAGTCATTCCAAACACCAGAATCCTTTGATGAGTATTTTATAAATTCTGAACTGAATAGACCGATAAAAGGTTGTTCTATGGATGATTTGAATAAGGTTATGCTTTCATTTATCTGTTTAAGGTAATTTATTATTAAGGAAGGATCATTTCCGAAAGGATCATACCTGATATCAGTAAAAACAGATTCCCCTAAGCCATACTCATTTCCAAGGATTTCATCCCCAAGTCTAAATTTAATCTTAATGGAATCAACATAGGATAAAAAAGCCTTACTCTGACTGTAAAATTTCAGAGACTTTCCACTCATATTGGAAACTGCCCCTGATTTTGAAATGTTGCCCATTATTATGGAGTTGATGTCCTCCTGACTCAGTGGAAAAAAGGAGATGTGACTGGTTTTTTCCTCAAAATCTGCCACCAGATCCTCAAGAGGCACATTGAAATACTTAATCCCAATCTCTTTATAAAGATCCTGGTTACCTTTAGTAATTCCAATCTTGACAAAAGCGGAAAAGAGTGAGGATAGATCACCAACTGGCATCATCTTAATTGCATACTTTTCAATTAGGAATTTCATACGCATCAGAGATGATGATGAGAAATGTGCTCCGCCATAAAGGCCAACAAATATTTCCTTTGATTGCACTTCTGGATTAACCTGTTTAATCAGATTTTCTTCAAGAAGATCCAGGCACAAATCCACTGATTTGAAGCCGGAATTCTTTAAAACATCGGACACTACAATGAAAAATTTGGAATCACTGACTTTTTCGACTTCAGATATTAGAAACTCGATTCGACTACTTTCAGGGGGCAGCATTATCTTATTTATTCTTATTTTGTTATTAAGATTTTTCTATCTTTGAGAAAAGCAATATATATAAATGGATTGCTATTATGTTATTGAGGTATAGCATGGAAAGTGATTGCTTATCAAATTTAAGAAGATCTTATACTGAATCCTCAAGAGACCTTAACGAAATTATAAGGATGGATCTTGTATCGAAGAAACGACTTTTTGCTGAACTTGAATCTTTGTATTCATATATGGAGACAAAATGCGGCGAAAGCCTATCCACGCAGGTAATGCAGAGTGGACTTGCAAATTTTAAATTGGCTCAGCTTAAGATTGCCCTTGCGTTAAAAAAAGAGATAGAGGGAAAGACGATAAATGATAGTGATATTTCAAGAATTATTTCCAAATTTTCAGATGACGAGTACGAAGCTATGGAGAAGCTTGACAAATTTTCCAGGATTGATTCCCTTAACAGTGAGTCCATAACAACCCTTTTGATGAATAAGGATGACCAGATTTACAGACTCATAAAAGATTGGTATGAGGAAAACATGGAAGATTTTCTTGGTTCTATAGATATATTGTCTGGGAAGAATGTGAGAGGAGAGATATCCAAGGGTATGGAAGAGAAGTATAGAACGCGGTTTGATAAAATATCTGAGGGGATAATAGGCTATATTCAGAAAGATCCAGGACAGATCAGAAAAATGTTCATAAATTATGAAAATGCAATCAAGAGAGTAATGAACCTTGAAAATAAAAGGATGCAGGTCGAAAAGGAACTTAGGGAACTGTTATCTTCACCTGATCTCTTAAAATTAAATGACGACTTCAGAGGAATTCTCGCTCTTGCTCAATCAGGAAATGTTGATGAACTAAGAAAAAAGGATCTTGACTCCTTGATAAGAGGATTTAACGATTTTAACATTAAAATCAAAGGAAAAATTGCAGAGGTGGAAAGTGAAAAGGGAAAACTTCAGACCGATTTTGAAATGAGATCAAACCCAGTGCTGAAGGATATAGAAGAGAAGAGATTGGATTCCTTACTCGAAGAAGCAAAAGAAACCTATCCATCTATGGTACTTAATCCACTTAAGTCTCTTGACTCATTAAAATCAATAACAATATCACTTAGCGGAGGATCAAGTTCCACATTTGACTCATCATATTCAGTTTCTGCTGATCAGGCCAGGTTGAGAAGGGATGCTTTCTTCGAAAACACATTTTTATCTTTATCAGGGAAGGATTCAGTAGAAATTTTTGTTCCTTCTATGTCATTTAATGCAATCATTAGAAAAAAGGAGATAACAAGAAAGATTAGAGACATGGAAGAAACTTTGAAAGGGTTTTCATTTATTTCACCTCAGTTGACTTTAAATGGAACAGGCATAAAAGGTGAAGAAAGAGAGAACTTCTCCACCATAAGCAGAAGCGTAACTACTATGTTCAACGTATCACGTATCTTTAAACCTGATGTGAGGTTTAGTTTTAATTTCACTTTTATTGCACACGATGAAACTTTCCAGCAAATATCCAAATTTGGTGGAACAGGCATGGATCAGACTCCATTGAATATTAAGGATATGTCTAAACACTACGCTGCTCTTTTATCAATGTCTTCTGAAATGAATATGTATGTAATATCTGTTGTTGGCTCACCTAACGGATTTTCAGATGAGGTAATAAGATATGTCCAAAACCTGAATAACAATGGGTTATCCGGAAGCAGTGTTTCCATAATTTTAAAGGATGCCAGAGATGGAAAAATTTACTACGACAAAAACGACAAAACTTCGGAGCAAATAGTTAACATAATTAGCGGTGCAGCGGATCAGGAGGAAAAGGATTACCAAACCGTAAAAAGTGAGACACTTTCAGAATGCAGTATTACTGGTGTGGCAAGAAACAAGACTATTGCACGTGCCACCGGATTGCCAGAGGAAAAGGTTTCCAGAGCCTGGAGAAGAATGGAGAAGGAGGGACTGGGAAAGGTGGATAAGGTTAATGGCGAGGAAGTATTCAGAATAGCAGAGAAGGGAAAATGACCTCATGATGGTGTGAAAATGTCTTCATATAGTCAGCTTCAGGAGGTCATGACGATCCTTGCTATCCTTGTTATGATTATTTGGTACCTATCAAGATATAAAATAATTTCGAAAGCTAACAGAGCAATTATCACATCACCAGATATCTATTATAACAGGGCTAAGCAGGGTCTTACCCATACGGGAGTGTGGATAATACTATCTCTCATACCCTATCTTGGATTTATCTTTATGTGGGCTTCTGCATCTTCTTCAAGAAAAATAGGCCAGGCAGGAGGCCATCTACACAGGACACTTTCAGGTGCCCCAAGGATGTATTCTCTAATAGGTTTTTTAACCGGTTTGGGAATGATTTTCGAAATTCCACTTATTGGTCTTAACCCCAACTTCAATGGAAGTTTGGTGCCGGGGAATGTGGGGAATGCAGAATTAATATACATAATTCATCTGTGGTATCCAATTTACATAGCGGCAGCAATCCTCACTTTAATAACCATCTCCTCAAGGAATCTTGGAGCGGGTGCTCTTTTCCTTGGTATAATATTCCAGATATTTCAATTCGACATTGGAAATTATTTAGATTTACTGGCCATCCCATTTATTATCGGCATAATGTATATTGTTTCGGGATCTGCTACAAAAAATGCAAGAATAGATTTTATAAAATTGGGTGGAAAGGTTTCCGGGAAATCCCAGACAATTGTGTCCGAGAAACCAAAACCTGTTCAACCTGACCCTAGTCCACCCCCTCAGACGAACGTAGGTGATTTAGATATGGAAAGTAATGTGAAACAGAAGACAAGTGTAGATAAGAGAATTGATCCAAGGGAACTTATAGCAATGGTAGGTCCTCCTGCCTCTGGAAAAACCACATTTTTAGCCTATTTTTTCCATTTCCTTCCAGACATTGAGGCAAAGACCAATCTCACAATAGAGGTAAATCCAGGCATAGAATTAATGGAGGAGTACTTAAGGAGGATAATAGCGGAACATAAATTTCCAGAACTCACCGCAATGGATAAGGTTGGGGAAGTTGTCTTCAACTTTACGAGAAAAAAGCGTTTCGGAACAAACACAACCTATCTTCGTGTAAATGATATCGCAGGAGAAAGGTTCAATACCTTACAGGGTGGAAAGGAAAACGTAAGATCTCAGCTAATGAATACAAGATTCGAATATCTTCTTCGTTCGCGGGCCTATTTAATAATGATAGATTGCTCCACATTCAGAGAGTGGGCTACAAAGGACCTCGAATATATGAGAATACTTCATTCCATAATAACTTCAAGAATCGAAAGAAATACACCAAGAATCGCATTTGTATTTACAAAGACTGATACTTTACCAAGCGCCGTAATCAATTACAGCCCAATCCAATTACTGGAGGTACTTAAAAATACCAACGCCTATGTAAAGAAATACATTAAAAATCCATCGGCATTCAAAATATATATTAAGACTGAAAGGGATAATGACGGTACTATTGTACCAAAGCTTGATGTTGATGTTGGTGGAAGACTTGATATCAAATTTGATCCTGAATTCAATGAGGGATTCCTCTACGTGGCACAGTGGATTGCGGAGGTGGGCGGAATTTGAGCTCTTTGGTAAAGGGTTCTCAGGCAATTTACGGTTGGGTGGAGAAAGGTTCCAGGAAGGGGCATCAACTTGTTACCAAGAGTGCAGATGTAGATGATATAGATTTACAATTTTTGGAAAATCATAGTTTACCAGCATCCCTGGATAATACAACATTCAAAGAATGCAGACGTTTTTTTAACCTTCCTGATGGAAAATTTGCATTTAATTACATAAAAAACATTGGTAAGGACACATATGGAAGAGAAGGCGCTTTACTTTCTCACTTCATAATAATGGATTTTGAGAATCTAAAAAATCTTGGTAAGAACTTTGATCTTGTGGATGAACAGCATCTCAAGGGTATAAACTCAGTGAATGATCTTTTGAAACTGAAGGTGGGTAATGATTTTTTGACATTGCCTGAAATAACTATCGATGTTGAAAATGATGGAAAAAAACAGTTTCCGGAGGGTACAACCAAGGAAATGATATTTCCACTTCTATTATCAATGTACTCCGGAAAAAAGAAACTTGTCTTGAAGAAGGGAAAAACCGATGATCTCTTCAGTGTAATAATAAATCTGGAAAATTTATTTCCGGGAGCCATTTCTTTTACGTATTCAACCTTCATTTACGACTTCATCGCAGATGAATTTGTGGACATTGGAGGTACTGGACTCAATGCCAGAATCCCTCCGGAGACATATGTAATAAATATGGATAATTCAAAGAATGTCTTGATGATTTCAAGGGGTGGATACTGGGAAAATCTCGAGGTTGTGAGAAACGATAACAGCATACTATGGCAATTCGCCATACTTCTGGAGAGATATGGAAAGGAAATACTTGAATCCATGTATTCGAGAATCGATAAAATTAATCAGTATAACACAATGGAAACAATGTTTGAAGAGTACCTCAAAATGCTTGCAGAGACTTATTTTGATTTCCTCATCTCTGGGGAGATGGATCTGGATTCTGGAATAACCGCAATATTTAACGCAATGGAGAATCGAATGATTCTTCCGAGGGATAAATATCTAGAAAGAATTATGGAACTCATGAAGGAACACCCTGACAAAATACCTAACCTCATGGAACTTTATTTTGATTCCTTTAAGAACTCAAAAGAGACATCAGATATGGCCATGAAGTTACGAGAAATAGTTTCAATTGTGCTGAGATATGCTCCAAATCCCTCTGATGTTGAAAAATTCGTGTCCTTATACTTAAAAGAACCAAGTATGTACAAAAGTGATATCATGAACGGAACAATCACAAACGAAGCATCAAAACCAGAAAATAAACTCACAAATGTTTCATATGTGTTCTCACTCATTCCCGAAACCTTCGAAGAATGGTACAGAATTAGAATGAAAGAAAGACTGACACTTGAAGAACTTGACCAGGCACTCAATTTAATGGCTAGTGTTAAAAATTCTTCAAAGCAAATGTTTTCACTGTATATGAAAGTCATTGAAGAGACATTAAAACGAAATCCCTCATCTCTGGAGAGATTTATAGAGATTCTTGAAAAATATCATAACAATATGAGATCTGAGGATGTTAACTCACTTTGTAAAACACTGATTTCAGACCTTTCAAAATCATCTATTGAGGAGGCGGATGAATATATACAAAGACTTGAAATGATATCCGGATCAAATCGCAATTCAAAGAATAACGATATGGATGAGGAGAAAAAGCAAAGGAGAGGTTTCTTTGGGAGAAAGAAAGAGTGATACAAATGAAGAATGAGTCTAAAAATAATGATATTGAGACAGTTTGCGATTTTGCACTAAAAGAGTTAAAAAGGATACTGAAGAAAAGAGACGTCTCTACAATAACCAAAAATTCAATAAAATATCTCATACCCATATGTGAAAACACACTTGCAAACATCGAAAACAGAAAGACGGGACTGGAAAATTCCATGATTATTTTACGTGGCATACTTTCAATGGGAAACCTTTCTGCGAAGAGCCGGGAGTTCTTTGAGGCGTACAAATCCAAATTTGAAGCTGAAGCAAAGAATATGAATCGGGACCTGAGAATAGAAGAGATTGCAAGGTCATTAGAATCTGATAATAAGGAAGATACTCTCAAGGGCATCAAGGATCTTGCAGATTATTCTGTGGATGGCTTCCGTGAATCCATGGCATCCTTTATATTCACAGCCATTAGTTTCCTTTCCGATGAAAATATTGAGGTGCGCAGAAATGCTGCCAAGTTTATCTTCTATGCTTCATCCTACAAGGAAAGCATATATATCGAAAACAGGCCAGAAATATTGGAGGGATTGAAGAATAGTGATCCAGATGTGAGGGCAATAATTGCCATGACTAGCGCCAAGGTAAAGGACCTGGAATCCATTGATGCACTTGTGAATCTTCAGACAGATCATTCCATGGCTGATTTCGGGATTCTTTCTATTCCTGACTATATGATTAAGTTTCCTCACAATGGCACTAAAGCAAGGATTAACGATATAGTGACTGATTCCATGTACGAAATAATTAACTCCAAAAAGGATCAGAGTCTGTACATAACAAAAAGTATCAGGAGAAGCATCCGCGGAGATCTAACGAGTGGAAAAGGTGCATCTCTGGTGGTTGAAATAGTACCCATTGTTGACCTTCCAGGACTTGTAATGGATCTGACAAACCTGAAGGGTTCCTTCGACGTCATTGGCGAAACAACAATGACCTTCGATCTGCTTAAAGCAGGTGAAATGAGGATAATTGAAACTGGTCTAATCCCTGAGAGAACTGGCCATTTGAAGGGGTATATAAATTGCACAACGTCAAACGGATGGAGTGGTTCCATACCTGTCGAAGTTGTAGTGGAAGAGGAAATACCTAAGCAGAACGTTTCCGAGGAAACAAAAAAACAAAAAAATGAAAAAGAGAAAACTGAAAAGGGAACTTCAGAAAAAACCGGATCTTCAGCCTTAGATACCCTAATATCAGAGATCGAATCTGGAAAAACTTCAAAGGTTGTTAATGCACTGGAGGAACTGAAGAGATATGTCCCAAATGATAAATCCCTAAATGATAAAATTTCAGCTCTTTCCATAACCATTTCCTTAAGAGGTGTAGAGAAGGTGAGTAAAACAGAAATGGATAATGCCATAGAGCTTGTAAGAAATGTTAAGAGAAGAATTGAATAAATTTATGTGCCCTTCTCCCCTTCCCCTAAAATTTTTTTAATTAGTTCATCCACTTCCTTCTGACCTGCACTCTCCTCCTGTGAGCTGGATGATAAACTCTCTCCAGTTATGCTTTTTATTATATCCTCGGCGCCTTCTCCCCCCCTGTTGGCAAATTCATTGAGCGATTCACCAAGGCTGGAAAACTGGTCTTCAAGTCTCCTCTCAAGATCCTCGGTCTTCTGGTTTATTGCCATTATATTAGATTCTATCTGCCTCGCCTGCTGATCAGTAAGCATCCTCTTTCCCAGCTCGGCGTGTGCATCCGAGAGAGTCTTGTTCATCCTCCTCTCATTATAAACAAACTCGAAGGTTATCTCAAGATTGTCAAGATACAGGGAAAAACTCTTAAGATAATCTATGGCACTCTTTATTCTTGTTGCATTCTGGGCAGCATTCATCATTCCCTTGCTGTCCTTGATCGACGCTGCCTTCTTTACATTTGCTATTGCCTGTGCGAGGAGCTGCTGCTGCCTCTTTATATCTCTCTCAACCTCCGACTTATAGTTTCGGATCTTGCTTCTTGTTTCGAATCTCTTATCCTCCTCACTTTTTCTTAAATTTAGAGCCATTCTATCCTTTATAAATGCTTTTTAAAGTTAATAAATTTTTCCATAGAAACTTAATGAGTTTTTAGTTGATGTAAACGCTCGTCGAAAAATATCCAAAATCGCTACATTAAGGGTACCAGTTGAAATTAGGCCTTTCAATTGTGCATATTCAACCATTATAACCCTTGATTATAATCATTCTTGAAAAATCGATTCAATAATGTACACTTCTTAAATTTACAGAATTTACTGGATTCGTTACGATTCATTACGAATGACCTCTTTTACCTCCAGAAACCATTGAGCACCCCATGTATTGATACAAGACATTTTAGATAAACAAGTATAAAGTGTAACCATTAAATGGTCGAAAATAGTTAAATTTGAATGAGCCTTTACATTTTGCAAAATTATAGAAAGATTATTTTTCTATTTTTTTATCACATTTACTTAACCTTTCTAAGGTACACTATTACAGCGGTTGCAATTACTATGACTGCAATCACTCCAGCTAATACATAGTATATTTCATCTGTATTCTGTACAGGTTCCTTCTTGAGATTGACACTTATGTTTACCGTTTGACCTGCCTGTAATGTGAAGTTCTTGTATACAGTAATGTATCCCTTTTCTGATATTTCTACTGAATATGTT
>NZ_JBLSDF010000024.1:0-29068 GCF_052315355.1 Cuniculiplasma thermophilum | reverse complement strand
TATCTGAGAGCAGCAGAGATAAATGACAAATGGTCTATGAGATGGTCTATGAGATCATTGAGGGGATATTATAAATGCATTGATGAGATTAAGGAAATGTTCCAAAGGAGGTATCCTTTATAAATACACAACATTTGGGACACTATGTCATGGCCTATGATCTAAATTTTTATCAATAATATTTGTAAATTTTTTAAATCAAAAAATAGCGTCATATTTTGATATCATTTTTATGAAAATTTATATTGAAAGATAACATAGTAATTCCAGCTGAGAATATGGAATTTGAGAAATTTAAATTTATGCAATTTCCACGAGATATTTACGTGGGTCACGGCGTAATTCATAAAACAACAGACGTCGTAAAAAAGAACCTGAGGGGTGATAGGGTTGCTATCATTACGGGTAATAACACTATCAAACTGGCAGGTGGAGAGATTTCGGAGATTCTCAGTGATGCTTCCATAGAAAATACCATACTTATGGCGGGTCCTGCGGATGAAGAGACGCTGGATAAAATCACGCAGGAAGCAAGAGAATATGGTGCCGATATGATTATAGGGGTAGGCGGTGGAAGCAAGATCGATCTTGCAAAAAAGACTGCCTATTATCTTGACGTTCCATTGATTAGCATACCGACCACGCCGAGTCATGATGGAATTGCTTCCCCAAGGGCATCCATAAAAAGGAGGGGGTGGTCTGTATCAGAAGAGGCTGTAATGCCTGTTTCCATAATTGCAGATACAGCAATTATGGTAAAGGTACCATATAGATACTTAAAGGCAGGCGCAGCAGACGTTATATCAAATGAGACGGCTATTCTTGATTGGAAGCTGGCTAATAGATTAAAAGGGGAGGATTACAGTAGCAGTGCAGCTGCAATCGCTGAATACGCAGCAAAGGAATTAATTGAAAGGTCACACATGATTATGCCAGGTGTAGAGGAATCTGTATGGCTCGTTACAAAGCAAATACTAGCTTCCGGGACATCCATGGCCATAGCAGCATCATCCAGACCAGCCAGCGGTGGAGAGCATCTTATAGCTCATGCTCTGGAAACAATGGCACCTGGCAAAGCGATACACGGTGAGCAGGTTGCAATAGGCTCTGTGGTAGCCATGTTTCTTCACGGTGGTGACTGGAGGAATTTAGCCTCAGTCTATGAAAGGATAGGAATTTCAATACGTGCAAGGGACTATGGCATAAGCGACCATATAATGATTGAAGCACTAAGAACTGCTCACAGAATCAGGCCTGAACGCTTTACTATACTGGGTGAAGTTGATTTAAGCTACAATGCTGCTGAATCTGCCTTGAGAATTACAAAGATAATTGAATAAAAGGGTTGAATAAGATGGCAGGTAAAATTACCCTGATAGGGGTTGATCAGGCTATTGTAGGAAGTACTTTCAGATACGTTACACCCTTACAAACCTGTTCAGAATGTAAAATTAAGAATGTATGCTTCAATTTGGAACAGGGGAAGGCATATAAAATAAAAGAGGTAAGGGAGAAGGAACAACCTTGCAATGTTTTCAACAAGGGGAGAGTTCTGGCAGTATCTGTCGAAGAAGTACCGGAAGAATTTATAATGGAATATGACAGACGTGTTCAGGAGGGTTCAGTTACATCAACGAGAAGCATGAAATGCGATTATGTTACATGTCAATATATAGAAAAGTGCAACCTTCTTTATCACAGAAGCGAAGGGAAAATAAAAATATCCTCCATAGGTCAAAAAGTTGAGTGTCCAAAGGGTTACAATATGAGGAAAATAAGCGGATCATACATTTCTGAAAAAAAGTAGTGTGATCCAATGGAATTCAGCATAGGAATAACCGGAAAACCAAACGCAGGCAAGTCAACTCTTTTTTCCTCCCTTACGGAAACTGTGGTTGCAATTGGGGACTACCCGTTCACAACAGTTGAGGCAAACAAAGGCATCGCTTATCTGAGGGAAAAATGCCCTCACACAGAACTTGGAAAGCAGTGCAATCCTCGAAGAGGCAGATGTCTGAATGGCATCAGATACATCCCTGTGGAGGTCATGGATGTTCCAGGGCTAATAGAAGGGGCAAGTCAGGGAAAGGGAATGGGAAATCAGTTTATGGATTCCCTCAGGGAAGCATCTGCTCTCATTAACCTGATCAGTCCAGTCACAGACGAAAAAAAACTTATGACACTGGACGAGATAAAACAATCGGCGGAAGAGGTGGAGAAGGAGATATTCCTGTGGTTTTCCTCCAGATTCGGAAGTGATTGGGAAAGATTTTCCAAAAAAGTATCACACCTATCCATACCAAATGAGGAGAAGATCCTCATGAAGGCATCATTTTTTGGAATAGGTCTTAAGGAAGTGAGAAAGATACTTTCTATTACAAAGATGAACGATAATGTATCTATCTGGGGTGACGACGAGATAATGGAATTTACGAGGGCAGTTCTCAAAATTATTAGGCCCATAAAGAGAGTGGTAAATAAGGGAGATCTTCTTGAAAATACCAAAGAAATAAAGGCACAGGGGTTTCATGTTATATCGGCCGATTATGAACTATCCATAATGAAGGCTTTCAAATCAGGAATCATAAAGGATATGAATTCTCTGGAGCCCTCTGAAAAGGCAAATGAAAGGCAAAAAGAGGCCCTTAATCTGATCAGAAAGTCCTATGAGAGCGGAAAACTTGAAAGGATCAGCGATGTAATATCCGGAATTGTCAAGACCGATCTCCAGAAGATAGTGGTTTTTCCAGTTTATGATGAAAATAAATGGACAGATAAGGAAGGAAACGTACTTCCGGACGCATTTCTTATGGATCAGGGAGATACAGCAGAGGACCTCGCATTCAGGATTCATACTGACATCGGCAATGGGTTCATAAGGGCAATTAATGGAAGAACAAAGATGATTCTTGGAAGATCATATTTGTTGAAGGACGGGGACGTTATAAGAATCGTTGCCAAGACCTGAGATGAAATAATCAAGAAATTGGAAAAAATTAATTATGAATTTCAAAGGGTTAGGGACCCATTTATCACTGGTTGAAAGAGAAATACAATTCAATAAAGATAAATATTAGAAAACCTCATTATGTCTTAAAGGATAAGCCTTTAAATACGGGGTTTAGAATGCAATTTTACAATCTGATTCGGCACTTTAAGATAGATATATTTGAAACCATTAAGACGAGGGAATATGATTGAAGCCCTACATTCTATGGGATTTTGACGGAACTCTGTACAGAGGCATCAGGCCGTTTATTATCTACACATCAAGTATTCTTAATCTTCTTGGGGAAGAGGATACAGGTGAAATAAAGGAAATAGAAAGAAGACTAAAGGATTATGATCATTTTTATGGAAATGATGGCTATGAAATAGTTGCAAGGTATTTTTCATCTGTCCCATCAAGAATATTGCAAGCCGCCTATGAAGAAATGAGAGAAACTCTATTGGATCATCCTGAATATGTTGAAGTTCCTCAAAAACTGCAGGAATTTCTTAAAAGGTCAAAGGAGAAATCAATCATGATAGTGGCCTCAAACTCTCCAGAACCATATGTAACGCCATTCATGGAAAAATTGGGTCTGGTCGATTATTTCTCAAGGATAATAAGCTGGGCTGCAAAACCCGAGGGTATTATAAGGATAATTAAGGAATTACCAGAAGATGCCAATTTATTGAGTGTAGGCGATCATTACCCTAACGATATTGCTCCTGCAATAGAACTGGGAAAGGATGCTGCATATATTTCTCCCTATTCAACTGGAAATATGAAAGCCACATTTAAGGGTAAAAAAATTGAAGATGTTTTGCCAAAGATGAGTAAGTGGATAGATTCGCACATTAATTGAAGTCCGGGAGGGAATCAATGTTCACCTGAACCCGTTTTCCATCTTTGAAAAATACTGCGTTCTTCAAATCAAGTATGATGCCAATTTCAGTTCCGTGTTTTATCTTTTTATCCTTTGAAATTCTGGTCTTGATTTCAACATTGCCAACATTTACATTGAGAAGTGTCTGTGAGCCAAGATACTGGGAATGCCCAGCGATCCCTATAAAATGATGGGGATCATCTCTGCCAACTAAGTATATATCCTCATTTCTGATTCCAAGGCTATCAAAATCTCCATCTATTCCAAGATCCTTCACGTCCTCTCTTCCGAAGATGTTAACTCCTCCAAGAAAACCAGCCACAAAGAGATCATTGGGCTTTCCATAAACTTCCCTTGGAGATCCTTTCTGGATGATTTCTCCCTTATGTACGACCACTACCGAATCACCCAGTGCCATGGCCTCCTCCTGGTCGTGAGTGACGTGAATGACTGTGATACCTAGTTTTCTTTGAGTATCTTTAAGATAACTCCTCAGATCAACTCTGACCCTTGTATCAAGATTGGAGAGGGGTTCGTCCATCAGCAGGATCTTTGGTTTTTTGACTATGGCTCTGGCAAGAGCAACTCTCTGCTGTTGTCCCCCACTAAGCTGCTTTGGTAGTTTTCCTGTCTGATCATGCAACTGCATTACCTCAACAACGTCATCAACACTCTTTTTGATTTCTTCTATAGGTCTCTTTTCAACAGTTAATGGTATTGCTATATTTTGATATACAGTCAGATGGGGATAAAGGGCATAGTTTTGAAAGACCAATCCAACGCTTCTCTTCCAGGATGGTATATTTGTAACATCTTCTCCACCTATTACGACTCTCCCTTTGTCTGGAGTTTCAAGTCCAGCCACAATCCTCAGAAGAGTTGTCTTACCAGAACCTGATGGTCCTAGAACTACTATGTATGAATCCTCTTCGAATTCAAGTTCATCTACAGATATGGCAGTAAATTTTCCATATTTTTTTTCTATATTATAAAGTCCAAACTGCGAACTCAATTGACGTTACCTCCAACTCTCCAAAGTTTTTCAATTCTTTTTCTTGCCAGGTATATTAAGAGAAGTGATGGAATTATGCTTATTACACTTGCCGCTGAAAGCGCACCGTAGTTGAAAGCTTCATGGCCTATGGTGCTTCCTACAAATATTGTTGCAGTCTGGGCACCAGAAGGATGGAGCAGGGACATATTATAAGGAGTATATGTTAAGGCAAGAGGGAAAATGAGGGCACCCCACGCGAGAATAAAGGAATAAAGAAGTGTGACAGATATGCCATCCCCGCTAAGTCTCAATATGATGGAATAAAAGGTTTTGAACACGTTCATTCCATCCATGTTTGCAGCCTCATCTATATGCTTTGGAAAATTAGAATAGAAATTATATAGCATCCATATTGTAAGCGGCATCACGAATACCGGGTATGATATTATCAATCCGAACCATGAATTCATCATTCCAATCGAATTCACAATGTTGTGTACAGGTATCATAAATATTACTGTAGGCAGGGAATATATGAAGAGCACGAGTCCAATAAATTTGAGTCCTCCAATTCTGTAACGGGAAGTCGCATAGGCGGCTGGAGCACCAATAAGAAGAACAAGAATAGATGTGCCCAGGGATACAACAAGACTTGTGATGAAGAAAGGCTCTCCAGTTATGAAACTGAATGTATAATGGGCAAATGTGATAAGATACGGGATAATTACGGGTGGAATTGCAACTATCTCAGGATTACTCTTTAAGGATTCAAGAACAAGCCACAGGAATGGGAAGAGAAAGAAAATCATATACAGAATCGTAAAGACCCATGCCATGTACCTTGGCATCTCCTTATTTGGCATGAATTTGAAAATCTGACTCCCGTTCCTCCTGCCTTCCCAAAGGGTCAATCTGACAAAAAGGAGTGCTATACCTGTTGAAATTGCAGTCATAATTGTCATCAAAACTGCTGCAAATCCTACGTCATTGGAAAAGAACAATTGATATGAGTAATAGGACAGATCAGTAATTGCAAATGGGGCTGCGTAACTGCTCACCACATATATAGGATCAAATGTGAATGAACCGTACAGAATCATAAGGACTGTTGCGGAGAGTATGCTTGATTTTACATAGGGAAGATCAATGGTAAAAAGTTTTCTTGCCCCAATGATCCCATCCATCTGTGAAGCCTCCTCAATGCTTGGAGGTATTGATCTCAAACCTGAGTAGATTATGAGTGTGGAAAGTGGGAGGCTTGTCCATATATCTATAATCACGATCATCCATGTATTGGAAAAAAAGTTGATCTTGTCAATGTAATAGAGTATTCCATAAAATGGGTTAAGCATAAAGGACCAGATTACAGCTGCTGTGACAAGGGGAATGAGGGATGACAGGAGAACAAGGGGTAATATATATGGCTTGTTCAGCCTCTTCATGAATGACGAAAGAGGAATTGCGAGAAGAATATCAAAGAAAGGAACAAAAAGGGTGTAAATAAGTGTATTCTCAAATATCTCTGTTATGTAGGGAGTGGTAAAAAGGGCTGAATAATTCTTAAAACCCACATATGTCAATGCACCCGTGTATATGTTCTCCTGCTGGAAAGTCAGCAAGATATTTTCAACCATCGGATAAAAAGCAAAAATTATAAAATATAAAAGAGCCGGGATGATCAGATAAATGGCCTGCTTTTTTGTAGGTGACCTCATCAAATCTCATCTTTATAGGGTAAGGTCATCCGTACTTATTGCATTTTCCCATTCATTATATGCGGTACTGAGTGCTGAAGCGGCAGTTGTCTTTCCTTCAAAGTAGTTCAGTATCTGCGAGTTCATATCAGGAATTAACGTGGGGAAAAGAGGTGACAGGGCTGTTATTATGGATGCATACTGTTTGTTGAGGGTTATATTTTTTGAATAGTTAAGGAAAGAGTGTATCCATGAAAATCCACTCATGTTTGCAGCCTCACTTAGACCAGAGTATGTTCCCGGAAGGAATGAATAATCAGTAAGACCCATTTCGTATTGGGCTGGTGAGGTTGCATAGTTAAGGAACTCAACTGCAAGGCTTGTATTGGTGGCGTAGGGATTAACTCCAAGAAATGTTGGTGAATACCCTGTGAATCCGCCCGGCATAAGTGCCACTGAATAATTATTTGCAACCTTTGAACTATTTGACGAATATGTGGGGAAAAAGCTGGACCAGGCAACTCCCATAGCGTAGTCTCCTGTTGCGAAATATTCCTCCTGCTGACTGTATCCAATTGGCTGCACTGAAACCGAAGGTTCGTACTGTGTTAGATTTTTATACATTCTCAGTGCCTTTATTCCCTGTGTGTTATTGAAAGACGGCAGGAATTTTCCGTTAACATTACCAAAATAGGTCCAGTAATTTGCGGAAGAATTAGCTGGAACTCCTGTTGTCTTATTACCTGCCACATATGGATACAGCATATTGTAGAATGCATCTATCATGGAATGATGGGAAGAATCTGGAAACATAAGGGCGTAATAATTATTTTTTCCATTGAACTTTGTGTTATCGCTTATGAATTGAGCAGCATCCTGAAGGGCTGTGAAATTCTTGTACGTTCTTGGATTGAAGCTGAAATGGTACTCGTTCATGAATTCTGTCTGGAGGGTTTTATTTTCAAATATGGATTTCTGATAAACAAGGTTGTAACCAAGAACCGTATGTATGGGTACGCCTATTGTCTTTAGAATGGTTCCATTTGTTGCAATCTGATATCCTCCCGAAAACATGTTTCCCGTCAGGAAATTTGACACATCTATTGAATTGGGTCCGGTGGTTGGAAGATTATATAATAGAGGTGAAAGAGCAGCTGCCTGAGATGCATAATACATAATTATGGATGGAGAAGATGATTGCCCCTTCAGTGCGCTTTCCTCAGATGTTAAGAGGGAAGAATACCCTGCAGTGGTTATTTTAACTGTATACCCAGGATGGGAGTTCTCGAAGTTCTTTGCAACTTGTGTAATGTATTCGCATGTATAACTCCCACTTCCAACAAGTATTGTTATTTCTTTTTTGTTCACCTGACTGGAAGAAGTTGCCAAATAAATACCAAGACCTGCGATTATAACAACAATTACGATGGCAATAACTATAAATTTCGTCTTGCCACCAGTAATACCCTTTAACTGTGAATCTGGATTCTGACTATCCATACCGACCTATGAATCATGTCATTATATATTTTTTCACAATCCCGTATTTATGATATATATTTTGGAAGATTTTCCTCATCTTCCTTAAGACTGATTGTAAAGTCTCATTTCAGGATATTTTTGCCTTAAGTGTCCACGCAGGAGAACAAAAATGTAAATGAAGAATGGGCTGCATTTTCCCAAGGTACTGAATGTGTTACAAAACATTTAATTAGTATATTAGTATACGATAATATAGTGATACTATGAGTGGAAAAATTGCAATTGTAATAAATTCGGGAATGGATCAGAAGGAAAAGGTACTTTCAGGAATTCATGTTGCAAAAAGAATATATGATGCAAGAAAGGAAAATAACATCCAATCAGTGGAGGTTTTTCTCTTTACAGGAGGTGTCAGAGCTATGGCGAAGCTCGAATCAAATAAGGAATTCATAAGTGCCATAAGGGAACTGGTCGATGCCGGTATTGTGATCGGAGCCTGTTCAAATCAGGCAGAGGCATATAAACTGAAGGATCAGTTAAATGAGAGCAAAGTAAACCTTGAGTTTGCAAGGGATGCTTTTTCAAGATATGCAGTTGAAGGATACACAGTATTGACATTCTGAAGGCTCAAAATGACTGACAGATCAATTTTTGAAAAAGCTGTACTCTCATCAGGGAATCTTCCTGTCTTTTTCCTTAGGGATACAGAATCCAGCCACGGAAGATACTCAATGAAGGTGAGGGAGATTCATGCAGAGGATATATTAAAATTTCATGGACATGCCTGTGATGGGCTGTTCAGGGGGATTTATGCAATATCTGTTGCTATGAAGAAACTCTATCCAGAAGGAATAATTGATCGCACGGATACAAGAATAATTTCCAGAAACAGTCCATGTATTGGAGATGTTGCCTCATATATTACAGGAGGGAGAGTCAGGTTTGGGACTCAGGATGTTATCTCAGAGCCTGGAGTGTGGTATATAGCACAGAGAATTTCAGATGGTAAAGCTGTCAGGGTAGCTGAAAGAAAGGGATTTTTTCCTGAGGAAATATCCAATATTGAAAGAGAGTTCGGGATTTCCAAACCTGAAAATATCCCGTCTCTTGTGGATCTTCTCCAGAAGATGCAGGATGAATGGGTTCAGAATGTTTTACTCAATACAAGGCCTGAAGACAACTATTCAGCTGAATTTTTAAGTATTGATTGGAAAGAGGTACCTTATGAGCATAAGGGAATAAGGACAGATATACTATATAAGAATGCAGAGAGGGTTGAAAAAGATGAGTGAAATCGATATTGAGGAATACAACAGAATTGCAAGTCTTTTAAAGGCAATGGGTGATTCAACTAGATTGAGGATACTAGGATTATTGAAGACAAGCGAATTCTGTGTCTGTCAGATTCAGTCAATACTTGGTCTGTCACAGTCAAACGTTTCACAGCATCTTTTCAAACTTAAGGCAGAAGGACTGGTAAGGGAAAGAAGATCATCCCAGTGGATATATTATTCAATTTCAGAAAGAATGCCTGAAATAGCGCGCTGCATCTTAAATCAGATTCCAGAAGTAATGGTAGATTCGAGAAATGATAATGGAACCTGCGAAGTAAAAAATGAATGATTTCATTCTCAAGGAAATGAAGGACATTAATGAAAAAGATTATTTTTCCAGCTCTGTAGAGTATATTTTTGCATCCATTAGAGTATCTATAAATTCCTTTCTGTTTATTTTCCCTGTATTGACATTTCTCGGACTTGGATGAAAGAGGCTGTATAGCCTGACCTCTCCAAACTGGTACTTCAGATTATTCCCAAATTTAATACCTGAAACACTGTACCCATTTTCTTTTAAAATTTTAAGGGCGCTGTCAAAGGCAATTTTACCAAGTGCTATTATTGACCGAAGATTTTTCATTAATGAATATTCCATTTGCAGGTATGGAAAGCAGTTTTCCATCTCTTCTTTTGCCGGCTTGTTATCGGGCGGAACGCATCTCACGGCCAGAGTTATGTATGCATCTATATATTCAAGCCCATCATCCAATCTTGTAGATGTCGGAATGTTTGTGATCCCAGCTTCATAAAGGCAGGAGACAAGAAAATCAGAACTTTTATCGCCTGTGAAAACTCTTCCAGTTCTGTTTCCACCAGAAGCGGCAGGCGCCAGGCCAATTATCATCATTCTCCCCTTAATGTTGCCATATCCGTGAAGTGGTTTTCTCCAAAAAGTAACTTTTTCGTATTTCTTGGAATCCTTTAAAACACTTTCTCTAAATTCAACCAGTCTTTTGCATTTCTTACACTGGGTAATCTCATCATAAAGTTCATTTAAATCCGTGCCAATCAACCTACCTATAATAAATAACAAAGATTATTCTTTCCATTTGATCTTTATATATAATTAAGGGAAATCCAATAAACCATTCACCGGATTTCCTCCATTAGGATGATCGCAAATTCTTTGGAATGTAAGAAAAGCTATTTCGAAATCATCATACTTACCTGAAAACATCCTAAAGATTCTGAATGTCATCATTTTCCAGATTACTCTCAGGTATCCATCCCTCTTTCCCGGCTGAATCTCTGCACCACACCCACCCATCAATATTCTTGGAGCCATAGACAATTTCTCCCGCCTCAACAGTAAGTTCATTGGAATCATAAAAGGTCTTTAGAATGGCCCTATTAAAGTCCAATAATGAAAGGAGCTGTTCAGGAATCCAGGCACATTGACCACTGTCATCAGTACACCATATCCATGAAGGCCATTCATCATCTCTTCTATTCATTGTAACTTTTGTACCAGATTGAAAAGTAGGAGCCAGATTATAACTCCTATGATGACCCTTGATCACTCTGTATTTAATATCCATTGAAACATCATCTGATAATATATTACATATTCACTATAACATATTTCCCGCTTCCTTCAGAAATATGTAAGCTATTTGAAAATTATATTGATTTCCTTTCACGGTTTTATATCGTAAGGAAGAGCCAGCAATAAAAAAACAAAATAATCCTTGGAAACTTAGAAGAAATATTTTTGGATCTTGAGCTGTGAGAAATTTGATCTTGTGGAAAACGAATCTGTTATTCTAACTGCATTCTCAGGTGTTTACCTAAAACGTTCAAAGTATTCATCTATCTCGGACCTCATTTCTATCCCCACCCTCTCGAAACAATCAAGCAGGTCCCCGTAAGTATCTCTTCCCCCAAGGAAATCCCAGAATTCATCTGCAACCATTAGTTCAGCATTGATATCAATCATGCCCCTCATCGTCCACCTATTGTATGGTTTAGGTTCATATGGATTGTAAGGTATGGCAATCAGGCTACTTATTTCCACTTCTGGATATTCAAAAAGTAGAACTGCGACCCACTCAAGTAAAGTTCTCTTGAATTCTTTGAAACTCCCAAAATTTGGTTTTGCAGTCTTTAAGTCGAATAAAAATATTCTCCCATCTATATCTTCAAGATACAGGTCTATCTTTGTTGGTTTAACTTTTACGGCATCTCCTTTTGTAGATGCACTTCGAAGTTTCTCTATTTCTAATTTCTTGTTAGGAAGTGTGCTTCCTGTTATGAGTTTATCCATAATATTTTGAATCTCCGCTTCTGATGCCCTGCTAATAGTATTCCCAACAGAAATATGTGTTTTAACTTTGACGAAATTCTTTTTGGATAACTCTTTCGCAACAGGTTCAAATACGGATGTTCCAAAATTGGTGCTTAGGGAGTGTATGAAAGAATAAAGTGCCATTCTGTCTTTACCTAGAAGTCTGGTATGAAATGGCATATTTGTGGTTTCAGGGGAGTAATCTTTAAATTTTTTCCTTAAACTATCTTTTAGGACATTTTCAATGAGATCCCGTTGATCCTGATCTAACCCCATATCAGTCACTTTCCTTTAGATGGAATATGGTTTCGGAATAGGCACTCTTATCCTTTTCAGTTCTATTGAGAACTGGTCTTCTAAACTGTTCCACAATTTTCATATGTGATTTCTCAGCTATTCTGGGGTATATATTGAATCTGTCATTAGCAACGAGGAAAACATCATAGTCCTCCTTTAGATATTTTTTACAGTTTACTAACACGTGGGATATGTTGTAAATATACCTATTTCTCGCTTCTTTTCCCTGCCCCAGGGACATCCTACCTATTTCAAGGTCGGAATTTTTCTTAAAGCCAAAAAGATCATAAGCATAGGAATGTTGCTCGTGGTAATCAATCATGCCTACGTATGGAGGGCTTGTAAAAATGCCATCAATTTTTCTTTCTTCAATTAATTTGCCAAATTCATAATTCTGTGATTTTACGTTCTTAATTATGTCTATGCTCATAGAATCCCCGGTAATGCATAGTTGCTTTGTCTCAGTCCTGATATCATTAAATTCCTTCAGACGGTTAATGGTGTCTTGACTGTACCTCTCCCACCATCCCAATATTGAAAATATGGGTTTGCAAATTTTTCTGTGTTTGGTGCAGTAATAAGTAGATTTTACTGGCTCGATCAATGTTGCAAGATCAGAATGTGTAGTAGCTCTGCACGATCTAATAGTTCTGCTAAGAACTATCATAACAGCATTCCTCGTTGTTTCGTCGTCAATCTTCTTAACAAGGCTGTAGACAAAATCAATCTCATCTCTAACAGGCTTTAAATACCACACGTCAAGAAAATTATCCTGCCTCTGGTTCGTCAGTTCTATTTTATATTTATCCAAAAGTTCCGTGAAGGTTTTTGAGAATTCTTCTTCTTTCTCCGAAGCATAGAGTTTCTCGTCTATTTCTTCTTTTCTAATTTTATATTTAAACTCTGGTGAAGGAAAATATCTATTATTGAATAAATTGAGTTTCTCTGAAAGTTCTTTTTCAAAATTATAACTTTGAGAGTTATACACAAATTTTCTCAACTGTTCGGTTATATCACTTAAGGTGGATTTCAAATTTTGAAGATCGTACTTTCCAACTTTGACATTGGCTATAAGCGAATTGAATTGTGATATATCTATCCCTACTGCATTTATACCTAATTCATTAGCCTCAACTAAAGTTGTACCACTCCCACAAAATGGGTCAAGTACAATGTCGCCAGGGTGAAAATAAATATCCCTCTTAAACTCGTCTGTGTGTTCATCTAAAAAGTATCTGACAAGTTGAGGAATAAACTTTCCCTTGTATGGATGCAATCTATGTACATGCTTTGTAGTATCGCTCTCCTTGAGATAATCAAACGACAGATTCCAGTTTAGGTCTTCACCTAATTTCTCTTTCCAGAGCAACTCACGTTTTCCAAAATTGGAATTGTAATAATCCATAAGTTCCCGTTTATCTATTAGTATTAACCTGTTCAGGGATATTTTTCTTACCCTCCCATATTGAACCAGATAAGAAATATTTGATGGCGTAATGTTTCTCCCCGTATATTCACTTGCCCATTTGCTCGCCTCTTTTACTGTAAGAAGTTCAATCTGGTTCTCATTTTCCGTATCCTCATTATTATTGATGTCCTTTATTTCAACTTCATCGTTCCCAAAGATTTTCAATATGTCCTTAAGAGTCTCAAAATTCAAGGGAAAACTCCACTTCTTTATCTCTGGATTCCATTTGTGTCCCTTAATTTCTTTAAATTTAGAAATTAATTCAGGATCATAAGGGGTTGAAATGGTTATTCTCCCTTCCCCCGATCTCTCTATAAGAACCTTAGAGTTCATAAAGGACAACATTTAAGTTTAATATACTAATTTTTGCATCAAATTCCATATCTACTTCCATCTATTACCTACTTTAACCTCAAAAATAAATAAGTTGAGTCTATTTCATGCTTATGAAGTTAACTCAAATAGCCTCCGGAGTAATATTACTGATCATTTATTTACTGGCATTTGAGTTCCATGAGGCAGTGCTTGGGTTACCACTTCTTCTTCTTGGTATATTTTTAGTAATATCTGGGGGTAGAGCCAAAAATTTGAAGGTCATTGAAAGAAAATCTGGAATGACCATTTATGAAGGATTGATAAATATCGGGAAGGAAAAGATCAAAAAGGGGGAAATGACCATTGAAGAGAACCTTTTTATTCAAGAAATGGAAAAATTGAAGCCATTTATACTGAAACAGGAGTCAATGCCCCAGATCGGGTTCAACTCCATATACTTAAATTACATGAATGAGGCTGAAGCAGACAGCGAAATGAAGAATATATCTTCTACTGGCCTCAGATGTACCTTTGTGCACGATAAGAGCAATTTTATGGTAAAGATCGACTTCTAAATCTATAAGGTCAGCTTATCTGTAAAGGGCAAGATTTCTATAATTATTTGACCTGAACTTAATGTTTTGTATGGTGGCTCAGATCTTAAATGAACTAAATTTTGGAAATATGATAAAAGACAACTCAGTAGTTGCAATGTCAGGCTTCAATATGGGAACTACCCCTGATTATCTTATATCCGGGCTTCTTGATTATTATAAGAAAACTGGTAAACCAAAAAATCTCTTTGTAATTACAGACGCTCTTCCAGCATCCCCAGGAAGGGCCTTTGATAATGTCATGAAATATATTTATGAGGAAAATGACACTCAGTTTATAAGAGGAATGCTTGTTCCCTTCATGGGTTTTTCACCCTATCTTCAAAAAGTGGCCCTGGAGGGTATAATCCCAATTTATAGCTGGCCTATTGGTCTCACGGCATACTGGTTGAGGGAAATCTCCTCCGGAAGGCCAGGGCTTCTAACAAAGATAGGAATAGACACATACCTTGATCCACAGAATCAGGGAGGAGCCCTTAATGAAAACGCAGTGAAGAGAAGAGAGTGCAATGTAAGGGAGATTACAGTGGATGATGAAAGAACTCTTTTCTTTGAGGGACCCAAACCGGACTATGCATTTATTCGAGCTTCAATCAGTGATCCCAAGGGAAATCTTTCAGTCAGGAACGAGCCCTTTAAGGGTACTATAATGACAATGGCACAGGCCGTTAAAGCACATCCAAACCCCGGGAAGGTTTATGCCCAGGTATTGAGAATAATGAATGGTGGATATATCACACCCCTTGAAGTGGAGGTTCCATGGCCTCTTGTTGATTACGTAATCAGATCTCCTCCTGAATTTCATTCTCAGGCGAGCAGCTTTAACTATGATCCAGAGGTTTCTGTCGGAAACGAATATATCGCAAATCCTGAGTTTATGGAAAAGGATAGGGTTTTGGACAAGGCGGGAGAAGTAATTGTAAATGAAGGCATACGTATATTAAACGAGACATTGAAGGGAAAGGATCGTTTGATGATCAATCTAGGTGTGGGAATTCCAGCCTCCATAGGGCGGTATATTTATGAAAACAATATGAGTGACAAGATAGTTCCAGTCGTCGAATCAGGTCCTTGGGGTGGTGTGACACTTTCAGGGGCAGATTTCGGAGTGTGCAAAGGCTTTTTTGCAGTTTCCACAATCCCAGATATGTTTTCAAATTACGAAGGCGGGATTATAGATGCAGCAGCGCTGGGTTTTTTGCAGATTGATTCAGTGGGGAATGTGAATCCATCCATATTAAAGGATAGAATAACCGGACCAGGGGGATTTCCTGTTATAGCCCAGGGCACCCCAGTTGCCATATTCATGGGCAAATTCATGGCTGGGAAAATGGATATAGATGTGAACAACGGATTACTTAATATAAAGAAGGACGGACAGGGAATAAAATTTGTGAAAGATGTCTATCGGATTCTGTTCAGCGGAAGGCAGGCATCCATTCATGGCAAGAAAGTTATATATATTACAGAAAGGGCTGAGTTCGAACTTGGCAAAGATGGACTCATATTGACCAGGATTGCACCAGGAGTTGACCTGGATAAGGACATACTGGGAAAGATGGAATTCAAACCAGAAATATCAAAGAATCTTAAGGATCTGGATCTGTAGAGATTAGTGTTTAAATAAAATAATCCGTATATACATAATATGAGAACTGTTGCTGAGTTATTGATAGACACACTGGAATCTGCCGGCATCAAGAGAATTTATGGGCTTCCTGGAGATTCCTTAAATCCACTTATGGATGCAATAAGAAAAAATGAGAAGGTGGAGTTTGTACAGGTAAGGCACGAAGAGGGTGCAGCATTGGAGGCAGCCTTTGATTCCAAATATACCGGCGAATTATCTGTATGTATGGGGACTTCAGGTCCAGGATCAATACATCTTCTGAATGGCCTCTATGAGGCCAAAATGGATCATGTACCCGTACTTGCATTAACCGGTCAAATAGAAAACTGATCTTCTTGGAAAGGAATACTTTCAAGAAGTGGACATGATGGATCTGTTCAGGAATGTTTCAGTTTATAGCCAGAGAATTACAAATCCTGATTCTGCACAGTACTTATTTGAAAGGGCAATTACAAGCGCCCTTAACATGCGTGGCGTAGCTCATCTGGATCTGCCGGTGGATATTCTAAGATCGAGTGTTAACAGTGTTCCAGGCAAAGAGATAATTGGAAGACAAAGTCTGACCTTAAGACCCGATCTTTCCAAATGTGAAGAATTGATTGGCCAGTCGGAAAGTCCAGTAATTATGTATGGAAGCGGGTGCCGTGGACTTTCTATTGAGCTCATGGACTTTGCAGAAAAAATTGGTGCACCTCTTATTTACGCACTGAAGGGAAAAGGAATCCTTTCTGATAATGATCCAAGGGTGATGGGTGGTCTCGGACTACTGGGGACAAAACCCTCAGTGGAAGCAATGAAGAGGAGTGATCTGATTATATTCATAGGAACGGACTTTCCCTACACACAGTTTCTTGATCCATCCAAAAATTCGATTCAGGTGGATTCGAATCCAATGAGCATAGGGAAGAGAATAAAACCAACCATTTCTGTAATATGCGATGCAGCATATTTTCTGAAAAACATAAATCCCGAGATAAAGGAGAAAAAATTTTTCATTCAATGGAAAAAGAAAAGAAAAACTGGATCGAAAGAATGGAAGAGGATGAAAAGGGAGGAAAGGACGAACTGAATCCTGAGGCAGTGGTTGCTGCAATGGCGTCCAGAATTCCTCCGGATTCCATTATAATTGGTGATACGGGAAACGTAACCGTCTGGACAGCAAGGAATATGAGGTTTGATTCAACAAGGGAGTTTTTCTTTTCTCCATGGCTTGGAAGCATGGGAACAGGAATACCGGGTTCAATCGGATTATCATTTGCATCTGGCAAACCTGTATATGCAATAGTCGGAGATGGAAGTGCCGCAATGACAATGATGGAACTTATAACCGCCAAAAAATATGAAAGAAACATAAAGGTAGTTGTGTTTAACAACGCAAAACTTGGGATGATAAAATTTGAAGAGGAGGTAATGGGATATCCTGAGTTTGGTGTTGATCTTTTGAATCCGGATTTTGAAATGATAGGAAAAGCCATCGGAATCGGTGGATTTACAATAAGATCAGGGAATGAACTTGAAGACGTTATGGATAAGTTCTTCAACTATCAGGAACCTGCCATACTAAACGCATTTGTCAGTTCAAAGGAAAAACCAATGCCTCCAAAGCTGAGCTTTGAGCAGGCAAAGGGGTATGTAACATCAATATTAAGGGAGAAAATAGGATAAAAGACCTTGTTTGGTTCAAACGGATTCTTTCCTTAACTCCTTTTTTAGAACCTTCCCCACAATGCTCTTGGGCAGGGATTCCCTGAACTCTATTATCCTTGGTATTTTGTAAATGGCAAGGTACTTAAGGCAGAACTTTTTAACTTCATCATCTGTCATCTTTTCCCCTTTCTTCAGAACGATGAATGCCTTTACATCCTCTCCCCTGTGTGGATCAGGAACACCAATAACGGCAGCCTCCTCAATCTTTGGGTTCTTATAAAGAATCTCCTCGATCTCTCTTGGATATATGTTATATCCGCCTGCAATTATGACATCCTTCTTTCTGTCAACAATGTGTATGTATCCTTCCTCGTCAATGAGACCTATATCGCCCGTATAGAGCCATCCATCTTTTATGGTGTCTTCCGTTTCCTTCTTTTTATTGAGGTACCCCATCATTACCTGTGGACCCTTGACGGCAATCTCACCAGGTTCTCCAAAAGGCATCTCCTTGTCTCCCGTTTCAGCATCCATTATTCTTACCTGTGTGTTTGGAATGGGAAATCCCACAGAACCTATCTTCTTTTTTGTCCTGTCTATGGGTGTTGCACAAACAACAGGAGATGTTTCAGTTAATCCATAACCCTCGATTATAGATCCCTTCGTCCTCTGTGTGAATTCCTCCTCAAGTTCGTTAGGAAGTGGAGCAGCTCCTGATAGAAGGAGTGAAATTCCGGAGAGGTCGTATTTTTTTCTCAATTTGCTTCTAAGAATTGAGTGATACATCGTCGGTATTCCTGGAAAAACAATATTTTTTTCCTTTCCTATTGTCTTCAGCAACCTTTCTGTGTCTCTCGGATCGGGTACTATAATAATTCTGCTTCCAAGAAATACAGGAAGAAGGAGAGCTGTCATCATACCATAAACATGAAAGAAGGGTATGGCAGAAAGAAAATCAAGATCCTTTTTCATCTTTTCAGGTACCCACTCTTCCAGCATATACATGTTGGAGATAAGGTTATAATGACTCAGCAGTGCACCCTTTGGTATACCAGTAGTTCCACCGGTATACTGTATTACCGCTGGTGTCATTTTTGGATCTACCTTCTCTTCTCCAAGTTCCTTGGTGCCATTGGAATTTGGACCAAAAAGAACGATCTGCTTTGTATATTCTATCTCAACATCCTCTTTCTTCAACTTTCTTGAAAGAGAGAAAATGGAACCAATAAAACCAGGCAGATAATCCTTAATTCTTGTAACTATGATTTTACTCACAGATGTGGGTACAAGATTTTGCACCTTTGGGAAGAAATCATCCAGCACAATAAGGGTCTCTGCTGAAGAATCATCCATCTCTTCCTTAACTTCATAGGCTGTATACAGTGGATTTACCTGAACTACAATTGCACCCAGCTTCAATATGGCGAAAAAAAGGATGGCATACTGGGGTGAATTTGGAACCATAAGCCCTACCCTTGATGACTCCCTCACACCCTGATCAAAGAGAAAATTTGCCGCCCTGTCTACACTGGCCTTAAATTCAGAATATGTCCACTTTTTTCCAATAAAGTCCAGAGATATATTGTTGGGATATTTCTTTGCAGTTTCTTCCAGAACAGAATATACACTTCTTTCAGGTATATGGATCTCCCTTCTAACGTATTCAGGATAATTTTTTTTCAAAATTTCTTCATAGCTATTCGTCCCAGAACTCTCCATAATTATCAACCTTGTAATTGTTAATATGTTTTAATTTTTTCATAAATGAGTTCCATATAAATATAAAAATCAAAATTATGACTCCAATTTGAGGCACTATGTTTCTCTTTAGGTTCCTATGCACAATTCAGCAAAAGGATTCCTATTTTGAAATATTCAGATTTTATGAAACAACTCTGTCTTATAATGATTTTTTTCGGAACATTATTGAGCAATCAGACGTTGGGAATATCATGTATGTTTACTGTCAAAAATTATATAGTGTTAAATTCTAATAGTTTGTGCATAAACAATCCATAACTACAGAGGATTATCTTAAGTCAATCCATGAGCTCACAGAATACAGGGGTTATGCAAGTTTAACGGATATAGGGAAGATCCTTGGCACTGCAAGGCAGAGTGTTTACGACGAGATCAATATAATGCTTGATAAGAAACTTGTCAGAAGACTGGAAAGAGGAAAATATGTTCTCACAGAGAAGGGTCAGATGGATGCAAATAAGTTTCTAAGAAAGCACAGAATAGCAGAAATTCTTCTTTTTCAGGCACTTTCCATGAACTGGGAGCACCTTGATGATCAGGCGATGGGAATTGAACACGGAATGACAGAGGAGATTATGGATAAGGTATGTGAAAAGTATGGATGCATTAAGTGCCCCCACGGAAATCCAGTTCCTGATAGAAACGGCTTTTCCTCGCCTCCACAGGATATGAAGATGTCTGGGGCCATCCAGGGCGAAAAATATACAGTATCAAGAGTAATATTTGAAGAAAAATCAATACTTTCCTTTCTCAACGAAAACCAGTTATATCCGGGAACTGAGATATCATATACTAATGATGGCCACTGGGAACTCAATGGAAAGAAGATTAATTTTCCCGAGAATGTGGCAGATGCTATTAGAATTAAAATAAAAAATTCAACGTAAAAATATACAGTTATTGCGATCAATTAGAAACTGAGAATATTGGAATTTGAAGGTTACATATATATTTGATTTTCATAATAACCATGAAATTTTTGTTTTCCTATTATCTGATAACATGTATGGTTCTCCTTACCGAAATATAATTATGTAAGGAATACCTTACATAATAAAATGAAATTTCATGATGCATTACTGCTTTTTGGCCCTGCCTGGGTAATCATGATGGCAGATGTAGATGCATCAAGCGTAATAACCGCAGTGACGAACGGTGAGATCTATGGGTATGGGTTGATATTTTTTCTCCTGATTCTTTCAATTCCACTTTTCATAATTCAGGATGCCATGGGTAGAATCGGATCTACTGTTCAGGGATATGGATTTGGAGACCTTATGAGAATGCAATTTTCAAAGAGAATTGCCGTAATTTCATCCTTTCCCATGTTCGGGATTGATATATTCACATATGTAATTGAATACGCCGGAATTGGCACAGGAGCCCTTATAATAGGCATTCCTCTATACATATCTCTGCCCTCAATCTTTCTAGTACACCTCCTTATACTACTTCTGAAGGAGTATAAAATTATAGAAAAGCCTCTTTTATTGGTTTCTTTCCTTTTGCCCGTGGCCTTTCTTGGTGAGATGTTATTGCGTGGTGTAAGAACTGATGGTGGAATAAGTTCATTATTCTACTTTTCCACATCCCATAATTATGTATTCTTTCTTGCAGCCAATGTGGGTGCAGTTATTATGCCTTTTATGCTGTTTTATCAAAGTTCAGCAACATCATACAAATATGTGCGTTTAAAAATGAAAATAGAAGACAGAATAAAATGGTCCAGGAAGGAGACACTTGCCGGAGCATTCTTCTCGGAACTTATAATGGTGATAATAGAAATAGGATCTACCGGTATTAAGAAGAATATAGGTGTGCTCAATCCCGTGACTCTTTCCCAGAATCTTTTAACGATTGCCGGGCCCTATTCACACATATTTTTTGGCTTCGGCCTTATAATGGCTGGTTTTCTAGCCCTTGTTACCATATCACTTGGGAGTTCATGGGGAACTCTCGAGTCCCTTGGTAAATATAATCAGAAAAATATGGTGATTCTTTACATTGCTGAATCCTTGCCCGCTCTTATCCTCACCTTGGTAATTTCCCATCTTCAATCCATTGTGGGTTTTGTTCTTGAACTTATGTCTCTGAGTCCTCTGGTTTTGATACTCCCAGGAATTATGGGAGGACTTCTGGTCAGAGATAAAAGAATAATGGGCAAATATGCCTACGGTCCATTTTCAGCGGCAATTTACTGGATAACTCTCACAGTAATGGTTTCCTTTGGAATTTTGTCAATTCTTATTTAAATTCAATAAAAAAAGAAGGATTATTTGAAGGCCAGATATGCTTTGTGTGCCTTCTCAAATCTCAGATTCACAGATTTCCAGTCCACGTTCTTCATAAACGCGTCCAGATATGGGGCTCTCTTTGCACCATAATCAACATAATATGCGTGCTCATAAACATCCAGAGCAAGCACCACTATGGCGTTCCATATTCCATTTGTGTTGTGGACATCTGCACCTATATTTCTCAACTTGCCTGTATTGAGGTCATATACAAGAAGAGCCCACCCTCTGAATGCCGTTCCTGTTGCCTTGAAGTCTTCCACCCACTTTTCATAGGAGCCAAAGTCCTCTTCAATTTTCTTTTTCAGTTCAGGTGAAAGGTTCTTTTCTCCGTCCTTTTTAAGACTCTCGAAATATATTTCATGAAGAAGTGAACCATCGTAGTTAAAAGTCTCCTCAAGTTTAAGTTCCCTGAATTCGCTGTAATTCTGGTTTGCCTTGCTTCTGTCTGCGTTGGGGAGTCTCTCCCAGATTTCATTTAATTTAGTAACGTAGCCGTTGTAGTGTGTCTCAAAATGATAATCTATCTGCTGATCCGATATACCATCTAGCCCCTTAGGCTTAAATTGATTTTTCTTTTCCCATTTTTCTACCATTTTTTCACCAATTCTGTATTTACAGCGTCTTTAAAAAATGTTTTGGTCTTTTAAAAATGACTATTAAATTATAATAATTATCAATTACTTAGAGATATAAATAAAAGATGTAAAGATTTATCAAAATCAGTCATTAGGCCTGGAAATCCCCTTCCTGACAAAGTAGAGCAGTGCTATGAATACTACTACAACAACTGGCACAATTACAAGAAAAGTGTTTCTATACCCAAGGAGAGTTACAACCTCTCCACTGATGAATGGCATTGCAACACCTATGGCCATCATAATTGAGAAAAAGTAACTGTTTGCTGCATTCCTTGTTTCAGGTGAAAATGATCTTGTTATACTCATAACAGAAATGGGATAGGTGAAACCGTGAGGAATTCCCAGAATTAGAAAGGCCAGAAGGTATATAAAATAGACATGGGAAGTGGATAATACGATTAGACCAATCATTGTTAAGGAAACAGAAATTATCATGAGAGGGGCAAGTTTTTGAGGTGCAAGAAAGGTGAAAACAAGCCTGGACAGGAATGAGGTGAGAAAGAAAGCACTGAATGTTAGGTTTATTGTGGAATATTGAAGACCAAAATCTGATTTGCCGAATAGACCACCATATGTGGTCAGAATGGCGAAGGGAACATTGTATGTTAGTATATTGAGAAGGGCAATAATGAAACCGTTGTTTTTGACCACAGAAACATTCACAGAAGGGTTAATTTCTGAGGTATCTTTCCTCTTCTCCTCAGGAAATTTTATGAACAGGGAATCGAAGAATGCCACAACTGGGAATACGGAAAAAAACAAAAATGACTGTTGAAGGGGGACATAATTTAATATTTCGCCCTCTATGAAGGGCCCCATTATAAGTGATAAACTGAGTGTAAGTGTATAAAGAGAAAGAATTCTCTCCCTAACCTTTCTTTCCTTGAAAAGACTGGCTGATGTAATTATGTTGGGCATTATGGAACCCAGTGTGAAACCTGCAATTGCCATTACGATCCATAGGGTGTATGCGTTGGAAAAGGCAAAAAATGGAAATATTATGGCATAAACAAGAGAGGATCCTATGAACAATTTTCTCCTTCTTTCGGACTCAAGAGGAGCATTCAGGAAAGTGCTCATTATAAACATTGTGAGTGCAGTGAAGGCTGCAAGCATCCCGACCTCAAACTTCGAATAATCAAATATGTATTTGGCAAGAAGCGGGGTCGAGGTAACAAACATATTATTACTTGCACGAACCGCGAAGGTCATTGAGAGAATTACTGCAATTACTGATAATAATGAGGGAATTTGTGATTTAGAGTCTTTCATTTAAAATTTCCGTCCTTATCTCTTCATAATCACCGGGTTTTTCCAGAACTGGTTTCATTTTAAGAATTATCCCGTGAACAAATTCATCTGGAAATTTATTGGGTAAAACCGAATTGACGTACTTAGCCGTCTCCTCTGGTTTTTCTCTGAACCTTTTCAGGCCTTCATTGTAAGCTTCCAAAAACTCATTTAGGTATTCATCCGGAACCTTTGCCGAACAGCTTCCCGGTATATACAGACCTGCCTTTGAAGCCCTGTCCTCTAGAAGTGTTCCCTTTTGACCTGAACTTACGGGAACTATTGCGCTGTCAACCTCTCCCTTTGCCATTAGGTTTTGAATATCCTGTTGGTTGTCCACATATACAAGTTGGGTTGGGAGTTTCTCTCTTCTAATAATTGCCCTTGCAATATAATCGTTGGCGCTACCCTTTCTCCAAAGGGCCATTTTCTTTCCAAACTCAGGAGTTACAACACTTAAACCGCTAAGAAGGACGAGGTCTATTGGTATACCTCTCTTCATAAGGCCAACCGATGAATCCAATATTATGGGAGCATCCCCATCCTTTGCAAAACTTATGTTGAACTTATCGCTTTCTGAAGCGATCAACGGAAAGCATACTGGTCCTGGAGCTGCAATTACTTTTATAGCCATACTTGGGTATCTTAATTATATATAAATAATTTATCTATTGAAGTTTTTCCATTACCATGAGAAGATCATCAATCATACTTCTTGCTATTTTCAGCGCCTTATAATGGTTTTTCAAGAAGGTTAGCCCTTCATCAGTTAAGGAATAAATCAGGATTTCTTGCCCGCGTTCGTTAATTTCCTTATCAATGGACAGGAATCCTCTTTCTCTGAGATTCTTGAGGAGAACATATATGGTTCCAGGAGGTAGTTCTATTCCCGCCTTACTCTCTATCTTCTGCTGTAAGTCATATCCATGACACGGCGAAATAAGTATTTCCCTTAAAATGTACAGACTAAGTATGCCTCTTATTATTTTCTCCTCAGCTATGTTTTCGCCCTTAACCGGCATGAATTTTCAAAAAGAAATAGATAATTTTCTTATATATGTTTCTATTCTTCATCATCATTGTCATAGTTTTCTTCACGATAAAGAGTATCTTCATCCTCCCCACCGCTTAAAAACAGAGACATTTCAGAGTAAATATCCTCAAGCCCTTCCATATTTTTTGAGGATACTGGAATAACCTTTGCACTCAATCCGCTTTCATTGAATGCATTCAGTACATTATAGAAGTAGTCCTTTCTCATCTCACCCTTTTCTATCATGAAGTCATCTATGAGGCTTTCTGGTTCGCTTTCCCATTCCAGAATTCTATTCAGTGATCCTTCATCTATAAGGTCTTTCTTGTTCATCACAAAGAGGGTTGGTTTGAAAAACCTTGTAAGAACAGATGCGTAGATCAACTTTTGCGAAATATGACCAGAGGCTGAAGAGGAAACAGCAGCATCAGCCACAAAGGCCAGCATCGACTTCTTTCCTCCAAGGGCATCCACCAGAATTGGTGATGAGGTTCTTAGGGTAAATAGTTCTATCTGGCCAGGAGTATCAAAAATGATATAATAATCGTCAAGTTCTTCAAGTGATTCTTTAATTCTGTCTATCTGCTCTATTATGAGATCAGCAGCCACTATCTGGGCTCCGTTTGGGCCCAGATTGAATTCACTCATGATGCTTGAAATCACTATCCACTCTCTTATATCAATATCCGCTTCATAGGGTATAAATTCAGAACCGGGATCAAGGTTCACTATTGCTGAATCCATCCCATTGAGGGTGAACCACTCCTTCATTGCACCACATAATGAAGATTTTCCAGTTCCAGCTGGACCTGTCACAAATATGGCTCCCTTCATGCGTCGATCTCCTCCTCTTCCTGGAAAAGATCAAGGGAATTTGTCTCCTCATTCTCCTTTTCGGGAAAATTAAAGGATGTTTCAATGGTTCTGAAGAGATTCTCAATCCTGTATTTCAGGGCTTCATCTAATTGAAAACTGGACACTATTTTTCTTGTTTCTTCCATATATTTCACTATGCCACCCCTATGTATTGTCAGTGTAATACTATTTTGGCCGCATTTATAGCATTTCCCAGAAAGTGGGATTCTTCTGAATTTGGTGTTACACTTTGTGCATCTGAATTCCTGCGAGAAGAATCCTCTGAAATTTCCGAACATGTCTGGCAAAAAGTGTGAATTTATGAGTCTACCTGCAACGTCATTTTCATCCACAGCTCTTATTATCCTTGCGAGTTCCAGTTGATTTTTGATCTTGTCACCCATTGTAACCAGAGTTTTGTATGAAGATAAGAGGACACCGCCATTTATGTCCGATGTTGAAAACATAAAGTTTATGCCCCGGGCAGACCCCGTTTCCTCAATGAGATACTTTACAGGTCTCATTATCTCTTCTATTTCAGAGGGTTTTGCATTCCTCTCAGTTGCAAGATAAAATTCCAGGGGATATTTGGCCAGACTGTCCACATTTAATGCCTCCTTATCGACTTCGTCAGGCTTCAGAAGAAGAGTCATGACAAGTGGGGCATCCATCAGACCCCCGGTGGTTGAAGGAAGAAAATCTCTGGAGAAATTGAGCAACCCATCCATCAAAAGCATTATTGAATCCTCATCGCCGTCACAATTTCTTCTCTTGGCTGCGTGATAAAATGGATGGGCATATCCTGCATTAACATTTGAAAATCCAATTATTCTTCCTGCTATGCCTCCCGATGTATGAGGGGCAAGTCCTATCACTATGTGACCTATCAGATCCTCTGGGTTTTCGCATCTGTAATAGGGCTCCATACCATAATATTTCACGAGAAGTTCATCAACAAATTTTGAAACTCGGAAGAGATATTCTGCACTATCCCATGGTATTATGAGATCCTGTGTGAAGATTTCATTTATCCCAGGTTCATATCCCAGTTCAATCGCTTTTTTATCTGGGAGCCTTATTTCACTGGATAAAAAATGAGTTACTGGAACATCGCTCATATCATATCTGCATGTACCATCCTTGTTTACAGATATATCATAATATGCCCTTAATATACCTTTTTCCAAAGGTTCAGCCACCCTCCCTCTGGACATCAGTTTCTTAACGCATTTGACTTCCTTCAGACTTTTCTGGTCAATCTCAATCCTTGAAAGTGCTCTTTCAAAAATTTCCTTTAAATTTACGTCGACCCTCTTGTATTTATTTTGACTCTTTGTCCTGCCACCGCAACTTGGACAGATTATCTCAGGAGATACGGTTGCGCAATTCATGCACTCTCTGAGATTAATTTCGACGCTGTATTTTCCATCTGTCTTTGAAACAGCATCCAGTACAGACCTTCTTGCTCCTCCCATGTTTTCAATGGGAAATAGCCCATGAACCTTTGGCTTCATCTTTCGGTCGCCGGCCTTTTCAGGTCTCCCAAGCCTGGCACCAACTCTCACAGGTGATCTTTCTCTTATCTCTATTCCAGTAATTTTCATCAGATAATCGACGGTGTTTCCATTAAAATTGGTTTTTTCAAAGTTCTTAAACATTAGTTCCAGAATCCCGTTGTCTTTCAGTATAATGTACCCATCTTTAGTTGAAAACTCAACTCCAAGTCTTATCAGAAATTCTCTGATATCCTCCTTTTCTTTTATCTCCGGATACCTTCCAGATTCTATCTCTTCCCTCATGTATGCTGCAAATATATCAATTTCTTCAATAGTCAAATCATGCCAGAAATAGTTAAACTTAGGGTGAAGTGGCACAGAATATGTCTTTGCAATCTGGAATGCCTGAATGGCATTCTTCGGTGCCATTAGATTTTCAGGTACTCCACTCTTCATTGCCAACAGATTCCAGTATTCCACGCTGAACGGGCTTTTTTCAAGTACATGGTTATTTTCAAGAAAATCACCGTAAGAAATCAGAATTTCACCAAGATCTGTTATTTCTTTTATTTTGTCTCTCACATTTTTTGCATCTTTTTCTGATCTCACGATCATATGCGTTCCATCCTCAAGGAGTACCATTGGTCCCTCAATCTCGTCGCAGGGGGTTATGGCCGCTGCTTTTCCAGGCATTTCAACCTTTATCTGACTTCCTGTGGCTATAAAATCTCTCAATACGATCATTGTCGCCGGATGTATGGATGCAGCGGCAAGTCCGGAAAGTCTTGATCTTCCGTATCTTAATCTGAAACCACCTGGTCTATTTGGATGTGAAAACACTGGCCTACCTGCAACAAGATCGCTCAAAAATTTTAAGGCCTTTTTATCGCCACCAGAAGAGTTTGATTTACCACTCTCGTTTAAAAAATTCCAGTCATCTATGCCCAAAGCCGCAGTGTGTTTTAGAACTTTTTTGGATTTTTGAAGTAGTCCTTCACAGAGAACAAGGCACATTCCTCCCCTGATCTTGTTGGTCTTAATTCTCTCCATGTCTCTGTGACCTGAAATTTCTTCGTCTTCACTACCTTCACCGTCAATACAAACGGGACAATTTACCATCACCCTTCTTATTTCTTCGCTATCTGGTAGATATTGGAGGTGCTTCACTCTGTTATATGCCTGTATTTCTTCTATATATCTTTCAATCTCATCCTCTGTTGCCTTAAATTTTCCTATTTTAAGTTCTCTCCTCACGATGTCTCCAATAAGAACACTCAACGCCTGGGCTGTTCCTCCGGCACCTCTTATGGGTCCTGCATATACTATTGATGCATAATCGGAACCGTCGCTGTTTTTACCTATATTCACCTGAGATATACCTTCAAGTGGCGCTACCAAAATACCCTCAGTTAAAATAGCCAATCCAGCTCTTATGGCCTTGTCAAGAGCCATCTCCTTTCCCTGATCTGCAAATTTTGCGGCAATTTTTTTAGCCATTTCAAGAGAAACCTCTTCCCTTGACATTTTCTGTGAAAGTTCTCTTATCTCTTTTCCTATTCCCTTGATTCCAAGAAGTTCCTCAACACGGTCAGCCATATCGTTGGCTAAAGGGATTTCAACTCTTTCCGTTACATCTTTGCCTCTGGATCTGGCCTCTATACCTATACGGTAGCATTCCTCCACCTTAGCCTTAATATTTTCCTTATACTCTTCTTCTGACCAGGGAGACATAACTCATGATAGTGCATAATGATTTTATGTTTTTGCATTTGTTTGCAATGCTATTTAACTTACTGTTGTAGAATCAGCATGTTATTTCTGATATTTCTGCATTTTTTTATAATTTCAATAAATTTATTAAATAGTAGGGAGACCAATTCTCATAGGTGTAATTTTCTAATTGTTTATCTCAGAATTAATTTTGAGGTTTTCTATTTTCTACCTTATTCTGTAAATTTTCTGCATAACTTCCTGATTACCGCTAAAGATCAATCTATTTTTGACTGTTTATTTTCTTAATTATCCCTTTTTATCACTATTTCCCATGAAATTTCTTAAATAATT